>CAKOWF010000015.1 GCA_934122215.1 uncultured Bacilli bacterium
AAAGAAATGAATTAAGTCAAGAAATTTCTGCATATACAGAAGAAATTAATAAAGCAAAGACTGAAAGATCAAGATTGGATGAAATGTATCCAGAAGAGGCAGCAAATGAAATTGAATATCATGTCAATAATTATTCTGCAAAGAAGGTTGATGCTTTAAGAAATGAATTTAATAATCTTGATAATAATATTTCACATGCAGCAGAAATATATGGTGATGATTATGCTGTAACAGATAAATATTCAAGAGATAAAGCTAGACATGACTATTTAGCTGAACAAATTAAAGCTAAAGAAAAAGAAATGGAAGCTAAATTAGAAGATGCAAGAAGATATAGAGAAAAAGCAAATAATACTCAATCAACAGATTCTAATCAATCACAAAGTGATTCAACTCAATCAGATAGTCAGAATAATAGAAAAGAATATATATTAAAAGAATTAGAAAAGTATAGAAGAGAAGAATCAGAAATTAAGGCAAGATATGGAGTTCTAAACTATTCTAAAACGGAAGAATATAAAGAAGTGGAAGCAAAAATCAGAGAATTAGAAACTGAAATGTGGCATCTATAAAAAGGGGATGAAAAAATGAATGATACTTTCTTAATTCCAGCAAATAGTAAAAAATCAATGAAAATATTTGGATTATTTTATCCAATAGATTTAATAATATTAGGAGTTGGAATACTTATAACATTTATATTAATGGTAACTATAAATATAGGAAATATCGCTTTAGCAATTATAGCGATACTTCCTGTATCAATTGCTGGATTTCTTGTATTTCCTGTACCAAGTTATCATAATGTTAGACTATTTTTAGTGTCTGTATGGACATTCTTTACTACAAGAAGGACATTTATATGGAAAGGTTGGTGTGTAACTGATGGCGAAGAAACAAGTAAAAAGTAAATATACAGAAGACTTCATACCAGTAAAAAGTATTACAAATGGTATGATAATTCTTGATAATAATGAAAAGGTCTGTGGAGTTAAAATAATGCCAAGAAATATATTTATACTTGATTATGATACTCAAAATGCAATTATTGCTAATTTAAGAAATGTTTATAATATGATAGATTATGAATTTTGGATTATAGTAGCAGATAGACCAGTAGATATAAATGTTTATTTATCACAATTACAATTATTATATAATTCAACACAAGATCAAGCAAAAAGAAAAGTTATAATTGATGATATAAATAAAGCAAATATGTTTACTATGAATAATATTGTAGATACAGAATATTACTTATTATTTAAAGAAAAAAATCAAGATTTAATAAATAAAAGAATAAGAAATTTAATTACAAACTTTGCTAGTGCAGGATTAAATTCTTCACAAGTAACAAATGATGATTTAAGAATTATATTAGACAACTTCTTAAATGGGGGACAAACTACAAATTTTGGGACGGTGATGCCAGGTGAATATTAAGAGTCAAATAGCTCCAAAAGGGCTTGAATTTAAATCAAATAGTTTTAATACTAGTGATAAATGTTGCACTATATTAACAGTAGTTTCATACCCTAAATATATTCAACCAGGATATTTGGCATCCCTAACAAGTATGTCAGGAATAAAAGTTGTAATTAAACATATACCTCTTCCATTTACAGTACTTAGAAAAATGTTAAATAAAGAGATAGCAGATTTAAAACAAAGATATCAAGAAACAAATGATAAAACTTTACAAGAAAGAATTAGTCAAGACTATGAGTCTTTGGAACAATTTATTACACAATTAGCATCTTCACAGCAAAAAATATATGATTTTCAAATGCATATTATGATAACTGCTAATAGTGAAGAAGAATTAAATCAAAAAAAATTTCAAGTAAAAAATTATTTGGGAGCTATGGAAATGAATGCATTTCCACTTAGATTTGAACAAGAAAGTGTATTTAAATCAATAATACCAATATTTCCAAAACAAGCAATAGAAGAAAGAATTGGAACACCAATTCCAGCACCAACACTAGCAGCGATGTATCCATTTATATTTGATAGTATAAAAGATCCTGGATTGGCAACTTTGTTAGGTGTAGATTTTTCTGGTGGTGTAATTTTATTTAATCAATTTTTATATCAAATAAAAAAAGAACACAATAGAAATAATGCTAATGTAATTATATTAGGTACTTCTGGTAGTGGTAAATCTACAGCAGCAAAGCTTCTACTTAGAACACATATAAGAAATAATTGTCAAGTAGTTGCAATTGATCCAGAAGGTGAATTAGAGGAAATGACAAAACACTTTGGAGGAGATTTTATTGATCTAGGAAAAGGTGGAGAATTTGGTATGGTAAATCCTCTTGAAGTAATAATAGATGCTGATGAAGAGGAAATTCAAGGTGGACTTGGATATACAGTATTAACAAGAACATTACAAAGTATTAAAGCTTTCTTAAAATATTATGACCCATCTATTGAAGAAGATGTTCTAAATATGTTTAGTGAAATTGTAATAGAAACATATAGAAGATTTGGTATGGACTTTAATGCAGATTTTACAAAATTTAGAAGTGAAGATTATCCAACTTTTACAGATGTGTATGCAACTATTAAAGGTAGATTAACTTCTATGACTGAAGCAACACGTGAAAAAGAAGTAATGGAAAGATTAGAATTAAAAATTAGACCATTAGTAAGGGAATTAAAATATTACTTTGATGGACATACGACTATAAAACCAAATAGTGAAATAATTGTATTTAATATAAGAGAATTAATGAATGCAGATAATAATATTAAGAATGCATTATTCTTTAATATATTAAAATATGCATGGGGATTAACTTTAAATAAAAATGTTAATACAGCACTAATGGTTGATGAAGCACATGTGTTATTATCAGGTAATAATACATTAGGAGCAGATTTCTTAGCGCAAATTCAAAGACGTGCTAGAAAGTACAATACAGGAACAATTATTATTACTCAACAACCTACAGATTTTAGTGATCCAAGTGTTATAACACAAGGTAAAGCAATATTTGATAATGCTTCATATTATATAGTTATGGGACTTAGAAAACAAGCTGTAGAAGATTTAGCAAAATTAATTGATTTAAACGATAATGAAAAAGAAAATATTAAACGCTATAACCAAGGAGAAGCATTATTTGTATGTGGTAGTAGAAGAATGCAAATTAATATTATTGCTACAGAACAAGAATTAGATTCATTTGGTAGTGGTGGAGGATTATAATAGTAAGGTGGTGATGCTGTTTGGATAATAATGAAGAAGAAATAGAAGAACTATTTGAAGAAGAAAAGAATGATGAAAATAATCCTTTATATTTAAAAGATAAACTAGAAAATATAGAAGAAATGAATTATCATAAGGAAGAAAAAATTCCTTCACATAAAAGTTCAAATGGCATGCCATTTAATCCAAAAAATAAATCATCAAATAAAAAAGATGATAATAATAAAAACAATTTATTAAATAATAAAAACAATCAATTAAACAATTTAAAAAATAATAAATTAAACAAAGATAATATAAATAGAAGTAATTCATCAAGTGATATACAAAAATTGAATAGTATTAGAAAAAATAATGCTAATGCATATAATAATTTACAAGCATCTAGGTTAAATCAAAGAAAAAGACAACAACAAGAAACTGATGAAAATAATTCAAATAGTCCAATAGGAAATATAAAAAATAAAGCAAAAGGGTCATTTTTAAAAGCTTTTGGAGTTCCATCATCATTAGCTGACAATTTATCAAAGAGTACTAATTTTGATAAACAAAATTTTGCAGCACCATTAACAGTAACAATGCCTGTAAAATTTATGATAGGTATATTAGCAGTAATCTTTATAATAGTAATTATAATAGTAATATCAGTTGCTGGGGTAACTAATCAAGATGACGAGAGTGAATTAAATTCAAATAAAACTGTAAAAAATTATATAATAGGTACAGCAACAGAAGATGAATTAACTGATACATTAGTATATATGAATTTGTGTCTTAATAATGATAGTGATGTTAGAAAAAAAGAATGTTTAAATTCGCCAGCAGGAAAATATTTCACACACTTAAAGGAAATATACAATGATTATCAAAAATATGAAGATAAAAATGGAGAACCAATTAAATTAAATATAGATTTACTATTAGAAACACAGTCATATGGAATTTCTGACATGGAATTATTTAGTGATGAAAATGTTGATAAATTACTAAAAGACGCTGATGATTTAGCTGAAGCACAAGTAGAATTATATCAAGAATATGGTGATTTATATAAAAGTAGTGGAAATTCTTGTTCTGTATCATCTGATAAGATAGTATTAGGAACTAATGGAGAAGAAAGTTATTACAGAATAAGCAATGATAAGTATATTTCATATTTACTATACGGAAAAGTTCATGAAAATTATAATGGTGAAATAAGAAAATTAGATGTTGACATACATCCTGATTCTTCAGCTGATTGTATTCCTAGTGGAAGAAAATATGATACAAAAGATGATACATTAGATACAACATATGACGGTGATACAAAAAACGGATATGTATATACAAATATAAGTAGTGATTATAATATTGATGAAGAAAAATTCTTAACAACAAATAAAGAAATAGTGATAGAAATATATGAAAGAGCAAACCAAAATTTAAATTCAGGTTTAACAAATATAGCTATTAACTGTCCAGGAGTTGTAGTGACTGGAAACTATGCAGGTGTTTATTCATTAGAAGAGTATGTAGCCGGTGTAGTACAAAATGAAAATTCTTGGTATCAAGGAAATAATATTGAAAGCATGAAGGCACAAGCAGTAGCAGCAAGAACTTATGTTTTGAGAGTTACAAATAATTGTAGTCTTCCAATAGAGAATTCAGCTTCAAAGCAAACAATGAATCCTAACTATTCATCTCAAGCAAAAAGAGCAGCAGAAGAAACAGCTGGACAAGTATTAGTTAATAGTAGTGGAAATTATATATCTACAGAATATGATGCTTTCTGTTATTCATCAAAAGATAGCAAATATTATACAATTCAAGCAGGTGTTAAAATACCTACTGATTGGGTAGAAAGTAATATAAAAACATGGACATATAAAAATTGTCAATGTGAATTAAAAGATGAAAGTAATGATAGATGTTGGGGTACAAATTCCAAAGGGAATAGAGTATGGTTAGATGGTGGTCATGGACGTGGTATGAGTCAGTGGGGTAGTAGATATTTACAAACACAGGGTTATACATATGATAAAATTTTAAGCACATTTTATTCATCAGCGCAGATATCAACTCCAGGAAACAATATAGTTTCAGATATACCTAATAATATAAATGACTTAAAAAATAGATATTACTTTAATTTTGATATTAGTTCATATAGAGGAAACACCTTATTTGGTCAATGTGTATGGTATGCTAAACATAGAGCAATGGAAATAATAGCATCATCAGATATATCTGAATCACAAAAACAAGTTTTAATTAATTCAATACGTAATACAAGAGGTAATGGTCAAGATTGGTATCAAAATCCAGATGGCAATTTGTTTAAAAAGACAAGGGATATAAATGCTCCAAAGGCAGGATCAATAATTTCTTGGACAAGAGGTACATATGGACACGTAGCAATTGTAGAAGCAGTAAAAACAAATGCAAAAGGAGAAATAGTAGTAACTATATCAGAAGGATGGAGACAAAAAGGAAGCAATGGAGATTGGTATGTAACTGATGATTTATGGTCTGTAGTAAGAATGAGCAAAAAAGATTACACTATAGAACAATTACGTAGAAAAGATGGTACATTTAATGGATATGTATATTTATATTAGAGGTGAAATATGAAAAAATTATTTACTTTAATAATGCTATTATTAGTAACTGGGTGTACATGTAGTTATGAATTATCAATACAAGACAGTTCAATATACGAAACATTAAAAATAAATGGAGTAACTACAGAAATACCAGTAGATGTAGATTTAGTTAATTTATCAGATACTAATTATAAAAAAGAAGTAGTAGATGATACTGTAACATATACGACAAGTTATAATTTAGAAACATACAAAAAAACTAATTTTTTATCTTGTTTTGAAAGTTATAATATACAAACTACTGATGATAAATATATAATAAGAACTGGTAAGAATTTTACATGTTTACCATATCAATATAATGATTATGATGAATTAAAATATGATGAATTAGAAATAAAAATAAAAACAAATCACAAAGTTGTAAATCATAATGCTTCTAAGGTAGAAAATAATACTTATTATTGGTATATAACTAAAGAAAACATAAATAATGCTGATATATATTTTGAAATAGAAAAAAATGTAAATAAACCATATGTATTAGCAATCGCAGTATTTATGTTGATACTATTAATAGTAGGTGTTATAGTATACTTTGTAGTAAAATCAAAAAGTGAAAAAAATAATAAAATATAGGAGGAAGTAAAATGAAACTAAAATTAAGAGCAGAACCTAGAGACTGGTTAATATTTATTATATTTGCTATATTTTTGCTATTCTTTATAGCTATAGCTGTTGGTAATATTATGGCATTAGTTAGTGGAAATGAATTAACTGGTATTAATCCATTTCCAGCATTCTCAAAAGATTTATTTCCTCTAACAATGATAATATATATTGCAGTACTAATAGTGGTATTTACAAGTGTATCATCATATTTCTTTGATAGAGAAAAAGGTTTTGGTTTTTCAGCATCACCTAAAAAAGAAAAAGGATACTCAAGATGGGCTACTGATAAGGAAATGAAGAAAAACTTAAAAAAAATAGATCCAAAAGCAGAAAGTACAGAATATGCAGGTATACCATTAATCAATAATGGAAAAGAAATATGGGTAGATGCTGGAGAATGGCATAATTTAGTAATTGGACAAACTGCATCAGGTAAAACAGAAAGTATAGTTCAACCAATGGTAAAAACATTAGCAAAAGCTGGCGAATCAATGATTATTACCGATCCAAAAGGTGAAATATATGAAAGAAATGCAGAAGAATTAAGAGAAAAAGGCTATAATATAGTATTATTAAATTTCCGTAATCCTCAAAATGGTAATTGTTGGAACCCATTAACATTACCATATAGTTTATATAAAGAGGGAAATATTGATAAAGCAACAGAATTACTAGATGACTTAGCTAAAAACATCTTATATGATGAATCAAGTAAAGGACAAGATCCATTTTGGGAAAATACATCAGCTGATTATTTTACGGGATTATCATTAGCTTTATTTGAAGATGCAAAAGAAGAAGAAATTAATCTAAACACAATTAACTTAATGACAACAGTTGGTGAAGAAAAAATTGGTGGAACAACAGTTATGAAAGAATATTTTGCTGATAAAGATCAAGCATCTCCAGCATATATAAATGTTGCTAGTACACTTATGGCACCAGCTGATACAAAAGGAAGTATTCTATCAGTATTTAAACAAAAAATAAAAATATTTTCAGCAAAACAAAATTTATCAGAGATGCTATCACATAGTGACTTTGATATGAAAGATATCGGAAGAAAAAGAACAGCAGTATTTATTATAATTCATGATGAAAAAAAGACATATCATCCACTTGCTACAATATTTGTAAAACAATGTTATGAAACATTAGTTGATGTAGCATTTGAAAATGGTGGTAAATTACCATTCAAAACAAACTTTATACTAGATGAATTTGCTAATATGCCACCCCTTAAAGATGCAGATGCAATGGTAACAGCTGCACGTTCTAGATTAATAAGATTTACATTTATTATTCAAAACTTTGCTCAATTATCAGATGTATATGGTAAAGAAAAGGGAGATACAATAAAAGGTAACTGTGGTAACTGGATTTATTTAATAAGTTCAGAACTATCTGCCTTAGAAGAAATAAGCAAAATGTGTGGGGAAGTAAAATCTAAAAAAGATGATAAAACAGCATCAACACCACTTATTACAGTATCAGATTTGCAACGTTTACCAATGTATACAATGGTAATATTAAGAACAAGAGAGATGCCATTTAAAACAAAAATGGAACCAGCATGGAAAATGGATAAACAAGGTATGTGGGGAAAAACATATCCAAAAGCTACATATCCAACTAGAGAAAAACAAGAAATTCATATGTTTGACATAAAGAAAATTGTTGAAGAAAAAAGACAAAAGAAGATTGATGAAATGTTAGGTAGTGATATGCCTAAAATGCCAGGAGCACCTAGTATGCCATTTAATCCATTTGAAAGCGCTAATCCATTTAAACCAAATAATACTAATTTTGATGATTTAGTAAAAAGAATAGATGCTAAAATAGCAGAATTAGAAGAAGAAGAAAAACAAGAAAAATTAAAAGAACAAAATAAAATAGTAGAAAAAGAAGAACCACCTGTATTTAAACAAGAAGAAGTAACAGATGATCAATTCTTTGATGACTTTTTTGCTGATGATGAATAATCATCAGTTTTTTGGTCTTTATAATTACATAATAAACACTGAAAGCATATAATAAATTAGGTGGTTAAAGTGTCAAATATAACAATCGATGAACTTTTACCAATGATCGGAAAAATAAATATAATAGATATTAGAAATTCACAAAGTTATAATAATCAACATATAGATGGTGCAATTAATATTCCATTTGAAAAATTAATAGTTTCACCAAGTAAATATTTAGATGTAAATAAAAAATACTTTATATATTGTAGAAGCGGAATGACAAGTAAAAAAGCTTGTCAAATACTATCAAACTATGGATTTAAAACTATAAATATAATTGGTGGATATGAAGAATG
Source organism: uncultured Bacilli bacterium (assembly GCA_934122215.1). Taxonomy (GTDB): domain Bacteria; phylum Bacillota_I; class Bacilli_A; order RF39; family UBA660; genus UMGS1498. The sequence goes on from CAKOWF010000015.1 coordinate 8,798, forward strand.
GGTATTAAAAAAATAATATTAATGTAGACCTTTTTAGGTCTATTTTGTTTACATATTAAGAAATATAATATATAATTGGTATAGTGGGTGAGTATATGAAAAAAGGGTTTACACTAGTAGAATTATTAGCAGTTTTCGCACTTATGGGAGCAATATTATTATTATCAATACCAGCGATAACAGGAATGTTAAAACAAGCAGAAGAAGGTAAGATAAACACATTTAATGAAAATTTATTCTTATCTGCAACATCCTATATATCTGATAATAGAGATGATTATATAGAATTAAAAGAAACAGACAAAATTACATATGTGAGAATAGAAAATTTGTTGCTAAAAAATTATTTAAATAGTAATTTAATAAATCCTAAAACATCAAATCAAATAAAAAAAGATAAAGATGAAATGATTATTTTAGTAAAAAAAGATTCAGAAGGAATATATAGGTATGAGTTAATATATTATTCAGAATATTTTTCTTCAGAAAAATATGAAGAAGAAAAGACTAAAATAATAAATGCATTAAATTCTATTGAAATATTGACTAATGATTCATCATCATCAAAAGTAACATATGCAGAAAATTTAATTAATTTATTAAGTGATTCAAGAGATGAAGAACACGAAAATGAAATAAAAACAGCTTTATTAAATAGATTGAACTATAGTTTTAAATAGGAGAAAATATGAAAACAATAAGAAATTTTAATTTAAATAATAAAAAAGTAATTATTAGAGTAGATTTTAATGTACCAATAAAGGATGGAAAAATAACTGATGATAATCGTATAAAGATGAGTTTAGAAACTATTAAGTATGCAATAGAACAAAATGCTAAGGTTATACTTTTATCACATTTAGGTAGAATAAAAACGGAAGAAGATAAACTAAAAAATAATCTAAATATAGTTGTACCTAAATTGGAAGAATTACTAAATCAAAAAGTTATATTTTCATCAACAACAAGAGGAAAAGAGTTAGAAGATAAAATAAGCAATATGAAAAATAAAGATGTATTATTAGTACAAAATACACGCTATGAAGATTTAGAAAATAAAAAAGAAAGTTCAAATAATCCGGAATTAGGAAAGTATTGGGCTAGTTTAGGAGATATTTTTATAAATGATGCATTTGGAACATGTCATAGAAGTCATGCGTCAAATGTCGGTATTGCATCTAATTTACCTTGCGGAATAGGATTTTTGGTAGAAAAAGAATTGAAATCTTTAGAATTAAAAAATGCAGTAAGACCAATAACAATAATATTAGGTGGATCAAAAGTAAATGATAAAATTAAATTAATTGAAAATTTAGTAAAAATAGCTGATTACATACTAATAGGTGGTGGAATGGCTTATACCTTTTTAAAGGCATCAGATATCAACATAGGTTCATCATTATTAGATGAAGAAAGTATAGCTTTTTGTAAAAATATATTAAAAAAATATAAAGATAAAATAATATTACCAATTGATAGTGTCAATGCTAAAGAAATAAAAGAAAATGTAGAAGCTAGACAATGTTTTATAAATGAAATAAAACAAGATGAAATAGGATTGGATATCGGTTATAATACTACTAAACTATTTAAAACATATTTAGAAAAAAGTAAAACAATAATATGGAATGGACCATTAGGACTATATGAGATAAAACCTTTCGATGAAGGAACAATAAGAATATGTGAAATACTAAAAAATATAGATGCAAAAAAAATAGTAGGTGGTGGAGATACGGCAAGTGCTATTATAAATTTAGGTTATAAAGACGTATTTGATCACATTTCAACAGGTGGCGGAGCTTCACTAGAATTATTAGAAGGAAAAAAATTACCAGGAGTTGAAGTAATAAATGAAAAAAAATGTAATTAATTTTTTAATTCTTATTTTAATCACAATATTAGTATTATATTTTTCATTAAAAAATGATTATAATGAAATAATAAATACAATAAAAAATATGAATTTAATATTATTTATAATAGCTATATTGATATATATGATGTATATGTTAATTAAAAGTATTATAATGAAAATAGTAGTTAAATATTTCAAAAATGATTATACTTTAAAACAATCATTTAGAATGGGTTTAGAAACTAACTTTTTTCATGCTATAACTCCATTCGCAACAGGCGGACAACCATATGAAATATATAGATTAAATAAAGATGGAATAAGTGTTATCAATGCTGCAAGTGTTTCAATTCAAAACTTTATAATTTATCAAACAGCATTGGTATTACTTGGAATATTTGCTGTAATTTACAATTATATTTTTAAACTTTTTCCTAATGTTTCATTATTAAAAAATTTAGTATTATTAGGATTTATAATTAATTTTTTAGTAATAGTGGTTTTATTTTCAATAACATATTTTGAAAAATTAAATAAAGTAGTAGTTAATTTTATAATTAATTTACTAGTAAAATTAAAAATAATAAAAAATAAAGAAGAAAAAGTAAAAAAATTTGAAAAATATTTATCAGATTTTAATGAAGGATCAAAAATTTTATTAAAAGATAAAAGAAAATTTTTAATATTAGTTTTATTACAATTACTATCATTATCATTATTATACTTAGTACCATATTTTATAATAAAAGGAGTGGGACTAAATGTATCAATAGTAAATGTAATAGTAACTAGTGCATATGTTATGTTAATTGGAGCTTTTGTACCTATACCAGGAGGTACAGGAGGATTAGAATATGGATTTATATCATTTTATGGAAACTTTATAACTGGACCAAGTTTAAATGCTATAATGTTATTATGGAGATTTATAACATATTATTTTGGAATGATTTTAGGTGCAATTATTTTAGGACTTAGAAAGAAGGCTTAACATGCGAATAGGAATATTTACAGATACATATCCACCATATATAAATGGGGTTTCAACAAGTATAAAAATGTTAGAAAAAGCATTAAAGGAAAAAGGACATCAGGTATATATAGTTACTGTAAATAACAAAAATATGAAATACATATATGAAAATGATGGAAAAACTATACGCATACCAGGTATACCAATAGGAATTTATGATTATAGATTAACTGGTATTTATCCAATTCGTGTAATAAATAAGATAAAAAGATGGAATCTTGATGTAATACATTCTCATACTGAATTTGGGGTAGGAACATTTGCTAGAATAATAGCTAAACAGTTTGGAATTCCTTTAGTACACACGTATCATACTATGTATGAAGATTATGTTCACTATATTACACATGGATATTTTGATAAATCAAGTAAAAAATTAGTCGAATATTTTACAAAATTTTATTGTGATAAAACAACAAGTGAATTAATAGTTCCAAGTAAAAAAACTTACAACCTATTCAAAGAAAAATATAAGTGTGATAAAAATATATATATAGTACCAACAGGCATGGATGTAGAAAATTTTGATGTTAGTAAATTAAAACAATCAAAAATAGAAGAATTAAAAAATAAATATAAATTAAATAATTCATTTGTGGTATTATATGTTGGAAGATTAGCAGAAGAAAAAAATATTGAATTTATTATAAATAATCAACATACTTTATTAAAAAAATATCCAAATTTAAAACTTTTGATAGTAGGTAATGGCCCTGATATGGAAAAATATCAAAAGTTATGTAAAAAAAATAAAATTCTAGAATCAACAATATTTACAGGCGCAATTCCAAGAGATGAAATGCCATACTATTATGCATTAGGAAATGTATTTGTAACAGCAAGTACAACTGAAACACAAGGATTAACTGTTATAGAAGCAATGGCAGCATCACTACCAGTAGTTGCTATAAACGATGAAAGTTTTACAAATACAGTAGTAGATGGATTAAATGGATATTTATTTACTAAAAAAAGTGAATATATAAAAAAAGTAGGTAATTTAATTGAAAATAAAGATATATATGATAAAATGAAAATACAAGCTAAAATAACATCTAACGAGCATTCACTAAAATATTATGCTGAAAAAATATTAGATGTGTATAAATCAGCTATATCAAAAAAAAGAAAAAAAACAATATTAGAAAAAATATTTAAAAGAACAAAGAGGGATTAATATGAATGAATTTTTAATAATTGCTAATTTAAAGGGAAATCTATTACCTAGATATATAGCGCCATATTTAAAAGAAATAGAATCATGTGGTTCAAATTTAGTTATTTGTCCTTCATCAATATATGTTCCATATTTTTTAAAACATAATTATTCAGTAGGATTACAAAATATATATTGTGATGGAAATCTATATACAGGAGAAATATCACCAAATCAAGCATATGGATTAGGTGTTAAATATGTAATATTAGGACATAGTGATAGAAGAACTAAATTTAACGAAAATGATTATGATATCAATAAAACAATGTTAGAATGTTTAAAATGTGGTTTAAAAGTAATACTATGCATAGGTGAAACCTTAGAAGAAAAAAGTATGTTAAAAACAGCACGAGTAATAAAAAAGCAATTAACACTAGGTTTAAGAAATATAAATAATTTAGATAATGTTTTTATTGCATATGAACCAGTATGGGCAATAGGTAGTGGAAATACACCAAGTAATCAAGATATAAAGGATACAGTAACATATATAAAAGAAATAATATATGAACTATATCAACAAGATGTTAAAGTATTATATGGTGGCAGTGTAGATGAAAATAATATAGAAATGATAAAAAAAATACCAAATATAAATGGTGTATTAATAGGTAAAGCAAGTTTGGATCCTAAGCAATTATTAAAAATAATAACAAAAATATAATCAAAAGTATCAATGATACTTTTTTCTATTCGACAAAATTTTACAATAAGTGCTCTAGTAATTATTAAAAAAATGAGATATAATAGCATCATAGCAGTACTACGAAGGAAAGGAATAAAGTATGGAAAATATCAAAGTACTAATGATTGATGACAATATAGCATTAATCAATATGATAAAGGAGTATTTTGCAGGAAGTAGTATAGAAATAAAATATGAGGCATATGATGGATTACAAGGAATAAATTTATTAGAAGAAAATATGGAAGACATCGACATGGTACTGTTAGATTTAATAATGCCAAAAAAAGATGGAATCTATGTTTTAGAACAAATGAAAGAAAAAAATATAAATAAAAATGTTATAGTAGAAACTAGTTACAATGCTAGTGATGTAATAAGACAAGTTTCAGAATTTGGTGTAAATTACTTTATACTAAAACCATTTGATTTAAAAGATTTAGAAAAAAGAATAATAGATGTATCAACAAAAAATACTCAAAATAAAAATATAGATTTTGGGTATAGTAATTTGCAATTATCAATTACTAAAGTATTACATGAACTTGGAATACCATCACATATTAAAGGATATCAATATATAAGAGAAGCAATAGGAATTATATATAATAGACCAGAAATAATAGGTGGTATAACAAAAGAATTATACCCAGAATTAGCAAATAAATTTGATACAACAGTATCAAGAGTGGAAAGAGCAATAAGACATGCCATAGAAGTTAGTTGGAATAGAGGCAATTATTACTTAATGGAAGAAATATTTGGGCATAGCGTAGATATAGACAAAGCTAAACCTACTAATTCAGAATTTATTGTAACAATAGCAGATAAATTAAAATTAGAAGGAAATAAAATTGGTGTATAAAAGCATTAAAAAATAATGCTTTTTTAATTTTCAAAATAAAAAAATAATTCAATCTATTTAAAAACTAAACCATATATGATATAATCATTCATAGAATATGGAGGTAATTTATGACATTTGATAGTATAATTAGTCTATTCACAAAATTATTAGATGTACTACTAGTATGGTTAGTTCTATACTATATATTAAAAAATTTAAGAAAAAATGTAAAAATGGTACTAATATTTAAAGGAATATTGATTTTAGTGGCCTTAAAATTTATAAGTGATATATTTGATTTAGTAACTGTAGGTTACTTACTTGACTATGTAATAACTTGGGGACCACTTGCTTTGATAGTAATATTCCAACCAGAAATTAGAAATGTATTAGAATACTTAGGTAGAAGTCAATTACTTGGAAGACATAAAGTATTAACAGTTGATGAAAGAGAAAAAGTAGTCTACGAAATAGTAAATGCAATGGAAGTCTTAAAGAAAGAAAGAATTGGAGCATTAATGGTAATTGAAAGGGATAATAGTTTAAGTGATTACATTGAACGTTCCAAAAAAATATATGCTGATATATCATCAGATTTATTAGTATCAATATTTTTTCCAAATAATCCATTACATGATGGTGGTGTAATAATTCAAGGAGATAAAATTACTAGTGCTGGGGCTGTATTTCCAACAAGTGATAATTTAAAAATAAGTAAAAGATTAGGAACTAGACATAGAGCTGCATTAGGAATTTCAGAAACAGGTGACTGTATCGCTCTAGTAGTATCAGAAGAAACTGGTAGATTGTCAGTAGCGATGAATGGTGAGTTAAATTACAATTTAACATTAGATGAAGTTAAGATGATTTTATTAGAAGAGTTACGTCCAAAAAAATCTGTCATAATAGATGAGGAGGAAGAACAAAATGAAGAAAATAATCAAGGCAATTAAAATATTTTTTAAAAACCTTATCAAAATTATAGATAGAAAAATAATAGTTCCAACAACAAAGTTAATAGTTCTTATAACTTCCAAATTTGATAGATCTGGTAGAAAGATAGAAAACTGGTTAACAAAAACAAATACTTTATTATTTATATCATTATTTTTATCAATATTACTATTTATAGTAATAGATCAAAAAATTATAGTATTTAATGATAATACAGCTGAAGTATTAAAAAACCAAAATGTAGATGTTATATATAATGAAGAAGCTTATGTAATAGAAGGTTTACCAGAAACAGTAGATATTACTTTAATAGGTAGTAAGACAGATTTATATATTGCAAAACAATCATCATCTCAAAAAGTAACAGTAGATTTAAGTGGATTAAAACCAGGAACACATAAAGTAAATATAACATATTCACAAAATGCTGGTAATATAGAATATATGGTAAATCCAAGTGTAGCAACTGTTATAATATCTCCAAAAGTATCAGAAACAAGAACATTATCAGTAGATTTAATTAATAAAGATAAATTAGACCCAACTTTAACGATAAAAAATATTAATTATGATACAGATAAGGTAGTAATAAAAGGTTCAGAAAAAACTATAGAAAAAGTAGCAATAGTAAAAGCATTAGTAAACATCAATGATATTATTACTCAAGAAGTTGGAACAACTTCAATAAAAGATGTTCCTTTAGTAGCATATGATGAAGTTGGTAATGTAGTAGATGTTGAAATAGTTCCACAAAAAATAGATGTAGAATTAGAAATAACATCACCTAGTAAAGAATTGCCAATTAAGATAATACCAAAAGGAGAAGTATCATTTGGACAAGCAATAAGTTCAATGAGTTCGAGTGAAACAAAAGTAACAGTATATGGTGATGAAGAAGTTCTATCAAATCTTACATATATACCTGTAGAAATAGACGTAACGGGTTTAAAAGAAAATAAAGAATACAAAGTAGAATTAAATAAGCCAGTAGGCGTAAATTCATTATCAATAAACAATTTAACAATAAATGTAAGTTTGGGAGAAATATCTTCTAAAGATATAAATGATGTAGGTATAACACCTAAAAATTTGGGAGAAAACTATAAAGCTCAGTCAGTAGATGAATCAGGAGCAAAAGTAACAGTAAATGTTAAAGGTGTTAAAAATGTAATTGATCAAATAAAATCAACTGATATTAATGCATATATAGATTTATCAGGATTAACTGAAGGAGAACATGAAGTAGATGTATTAGTAGAAGGAAATGATTCGAGAGTAACATATACATCAAAAACGAAAAAAGTAAAAATTAAAATAACAAAAAAATAACTTTACTATCAGTAAAGTTATTTTTCTATATGATTAAATAAAAGACCTATATTAATTAAAGAACATATTCCTACAATAATATAGATTATTCTTGGAATAATAAGTACATTTGAGAATATTGCTTCAAGTGGATTAAAATTAAATAATCCTATAATTCCCCATATAATACCACCAATTATAGTAAAAACTAGAGCAACTTTTTGTAATGTTTCCATAAAAACTCCTTTCTTATTAAATAAGATAAACAAAAAATAAAAAAATATTCATAAAGTAATAAGAAAATCGTATAATTAAGTGAAATACATATGAGGTGAGAAAGTGAAAAAAAAGTTATTAATTATCCTTATGACAGTATTCCTAATGACAGGATGCTTTGGTAGAGGAAAAAAAGATGTAATCAAAGAATTAGAAAAGAAAGTAGATGGACTAAATAGTTATTATATAAAAGGAGAATTAGAAATAATAAATAATGAAGATAATTATACATACGATGTAGAAGTATCGTATAAAAAAGAAGACAATTTCAAAGTAGATTTAATTAACAAAACAAATAACCATGAACAAATAATATTAAAAAATAGTGAAGGTGTATACTTACTTACACCATCATTAAACAAAAGTTTCAAATTTCAAAGTGATTGGCCATACAATAATTCACAAATATACTTATTACAGACATTAATTAAAGATATTAAAAACGATGAAGAAAAAACGATAGAAGAAACTGAAAATGGATATAAAATAACAACAAACGTTAACTATGCCAATAATAGAAATTTAACTAAACAATATATATATACAGATAAAAATGCTAATATAACATCAGTTGAAATAGTAAATAATAACAATATTATAAAAATGAAAATGAAATTTACTAAAATTGATTTAGGTGCAACTTACAAAGATGATTATTTTGACTTAAATAAGAATATGAAAAATGTTGAAACAGAATCAACAATAAAAACAATAGAAGATATAATATATCCGATGTATATGCCAGAAAATACATATTTAAAAAGCCAAGATACAATAAATCTAGATGATGGAGAAAGAGTTATTTTAACATTTGCAGGTGAAAAACCATTTACATTAATAGAACAAACAGTATCGGTAACCGATGATTATGAAATGACTATGATATATGGTGATCCAGAAATACTATTAGATACAATAGGAAGTATAACAGATAATTCTGTAAGTTTTATAAGCAATGGTATAGAATATTATGCAGTGTCAGAAGTACTAGATCAAAAGCAATTATTAGAAGTAGTAAATTCAATAAGTGTGCTTCCAGTAGGAAAATAGATTTATATCTATTTTTTTTTCTTTGTAGATGGTATAATAATATTATCAGAAAAAAGAAAGGTGATTATACATGAATGAAGAATATAATTTAACAAGTTTAATAAAAATGATAATTATAATAGTATTAATAATGATAACATTTTATGGATTAACAATATTAATAACAAAGAAAGCGAAAAACAACAATGACGATAATAAAACTACAACAAACACAGAAATTCAATATGATGAAATTCTAATAGGAAATATATATGACCAAAAAGAAGAAGAATACTATGTTTTAGCAGAATTATCTAGTGATTACTTAACATTAAATAGTATTATAACTACATATAATGCAAAAACAGATAAAATAAAACTATACATAGCAGACTTAAACAATGGATTCAATAAAAAATATATTGGAGAACAAAGCAACTTTGAAAATAAATACCCAATATTTAGTAAATCAACTTTACTAAAAATAAAAGATAAACAAATTGTTGAATATTCTGAAGGAACAGATAAAATACAAGAAAAATTAAGATAGGGTGAAAATATGAAAAAAAATTTTAATAGCAAAGAAGTAATATTTTTACTAGTAGTAACATGTTTAATAAGTCTAGCATTAGGAAATGCTATAAATATAAAAAAAGAATTAAAAGAAGATACCAAAGATGAATATTTAGAAGAATTTGAAAAAAATTATCAATTTATAGTAGAAAACTACTATGATGAAGTAGACAAATCAAAACTTATAAAAAGTGCTATAGAAGCAATGGCTAATTCATTAGGTGATGATTATTCAGTAGCAATAACAGATGACATAAGCAATAGTTTTAATATAAGATTAACAGGTAGTTATAGTGGAATAGGAATAGAAATAGTAAACGATCAATCATACAATATATATATATCAGAAGTATTTGAAAATTCACCAGCTGCAGAAGCAGGACTACAAGTAATGGATATGGTATTAAGTATTGATGATTTAGATTTAAAAAACAAAAAAACAATTGAACTAACAAATTATATTAAAGAACACAATAAAGATAAATATACACTAAAAATAAAAAGAGGGGAAGAAGAAAAAACTTTAGAAATAAAAAAGAAACAAATAGAATTAAAATCAGTAAATTATGAAATAAAAACAGTAGAAGATAAGAAAATAGGATATATATATATATCAGTATTTGCTAGCAATACATCAAGTCAATTTAAACAAGCAATAGAATACTTAGAAAATGAAAAAATAAATTCATTAATTATTGATGTAAGAAACAATACTGGGGGGCATTTAACAAGTGTAGTTGATATGCTATCAAACTTACTGGATTCTACGAAAGTAATTTATCAAATAGAAAGTAAGGGAAAAACAATAAAATACTATTCAAAAGGAAAAACAACAAAAACATATCCAATTGTAGTACTACAAAATAATGAAAGTGCATCAGCATCAGAATTATTAAGTGCAGCTTTAAAAGAAGAATATGGTGCAACTATAATAGGGGAAAATAGTTTTGGAAAAGGAACAGTTCAAGAATTAGTTACTTTACCGGATGGAACACAATATAAAATAACAACAAAAAAATGGCTAACACCAACAGGAAATTGGATTAATGGTACCGGAGTCACTGCAGATATCGTAGAAAAATTAAATGATAGTTATAATGAGACACCAATAGAAGCAAATGATAACCAATTACAAAGGGCAATAGAATATTTAAAACAAAAATAACTGATTAATTCAGTTTTTTTTGACGTTACAATAAAATTGAGTTATAATGTCGGTGAGGGATGATTATGAATAAAATGTGTATAGGAGATAACTATCAAATACAATGCTATAAACATAATGGTAAAATTCATCGTTCTTGGAGTGAAGCTGTAGTGCTAGATGTTCAGAAAGATTACATTGTGTTTGGTAATAATAAAGCATTGGTTATAGAAGCTGATGGAAGAACCAGAAGAACAGGTGAGCCAGCAGTAATGTATTTTTTTAAAAATAAATGGTTTAATATAATAGCACAATTAAAAAAAGATGGCATATCATATTATTGTAATATAGCTACACCATTTATAATAGAAGAAGGAACAGTAAAATATATTGATTACGATTTAGATTTAAGAATATATCCAAGTGGTGAATATAAAATTTTAGACAGAATGGAATATAAGTATCATAAAAAGATAATGAATTATTCAGATGATCTAGATAGAGCAATAAAAAATGGATTAGATGAATTGATAAATATGTATGAAAAAGGAACACCAATATTTACAACAGAACTAAATATGAAATACTATCAAGAATATCTTCAAACAAAAAAATAAATAAAAATTGGTATAAAAATATAAAAAATGAGTATTATTAATTAGAAATGAAAAAATATTCATTTTTTTATAAAAAAGTATTGACTTAACTATATCAATTTGATATATTAGTTGTGCTTTTGAGGGAAAGCAACATAAATATGTAAATAAAAAGTTGTTAAATAAAAAAACTTAAAAAAAATTCAAATTAAGTATTGACTTAACACTTTATATTTGATATATTAGTTGTGCTTTCGAGAGAAAGACTATTCCAAATATCGAAAAATGTCGAAACTTAAAAAAACTTAAAAAAAATTCAAATTAAGTATTGACTTAACATCTAATATTTGGTATATTAATATTGCTTTCAAAAAAAGCAAGAATGATCTTTGAAAACTGAGCAAAAAAGTCAATTCAAGAGTTAGGAAAACAATTCTTAAAATAAATAAATTATTATTTTTTTTTGGAGAGTTTGATCCTGGCTCAGGATGAACGCTGGCGGCATGCCTAAGACATGCAAGTCGAACGGAGTGGCCCATTGAAGATTGCGTGCTTGCACAAGATTGGATTTGGATTCCCACTCAGTGGCAGACGGGTGAGTAACACGTGGGTAACCTACCTCAGAGACTGGGACAACAATTAGAAATGATTGCTAATACCGGATAATTCACAGATACATAAGTAACTGTGCTAAAAGGAGCTTCGGCTTCACTTTGAGATGGGCTTGCGGTGTATTAGCTAGTTGGTGGGGTAATGGCCTACCAA
>CAKOWF010000016.1 GCA_934122215.1 uncultured Bacilli bacterium
AATATAGTAGAAAATAATAATAAAAAATGATATAATTATGAAGATAGGAGGCTACAAAATGGAAAAACAAGAATTAAAGAATAACTATATAATAGATCAAGATAAAATAAATGATTTATGGAGGTTACTTTGAACCTTCTAAAAAACAAGAGAGAATTAAAGAATTAGAACAAATAATGTCTGAACCAAATTTTTGGGATAATCAAAAAAATAGTGAAAAAGTTATATCAGAAATAAATACATTAAGAAAAAAAATAGATAATGTAAGTAATTTAAAACATAAAATAGAAGATAATATAGAGATGTTAAATTCTATAAAAGATGAAGAAGAATTATTAGAATTGTTAACAACAGAAGAAGAACACATTAGACAAGAGTTGGATGATTTAGAATTAGAAATGTTATTAAATGGTCCATATGATAAAATGAATGCTATATTAGAAATACATTCAGGTGCCGGAGGTACAGAAGCACAAGATTGGGCTAATATGTTATATAGAATGTATGATAGATATTTTTCAAAAAAAGGTTATAAGACAGAAATAATAGATATACAACCATGTGATGATGCTGGAATTAAAAGTGTATCAATGATTGTAAAGGGAGAAAATGTTTATGGCTATTTAAAAGGTGAAAAAGGAGTTCATAGATTAATTCGTATTTCCCCATTTGATTCAGGTGCCAGAAGACACACATCATTTGCTTCAGTAGATATTACACCTTTGTTTGATAACAATATAGATATAGAGATAAACCCAAATGATTTAAAAATAGATGTGTATAGAAGTTCAGGTTGTGGAGGACAAGGAGTAAATACAACAGATTCAGCTGTTCGTATAACTCATATTCCGACTAAAACGGTAGTAACTTGTCAAAATGAAAGAAGTCAAATACAAAATAAAGAAAGAGCAATGGAAGTATTGAAAAATAAATTATATCAATTAGAATTAGAAAACAAAAATAAAGAATTACAAGGAATAAAAGGAGAAGTAATGGATGTCAATTTTGGATCACAAATAAGAACTTATGTAATGCATCCATATTTTATGGTAAAAGATCATAGAACAAATGTAGAAACAAGTAATGTAGATAAAGTATTAGATGGTGATATAGATTTATTTATAACTTCATATTTGAAGAGAGGTTTGTAATGAAAAAAATAAAAGAAATTAGTATAATAAAAGAAATTTATAAAAAAAATAGATTAATTAGAATTAGTCAATTTCTATTAGGATTAGTTATTATATCAGCAGCTTTTAATTTATTTATATTACCAAGTGAAATAGTATATGGTATGAGTGGTATAGGAATTATATTAAATAAAATATTTAGTATAGATCCATCAACAGTAATATTAATAGGTGATATATTATTACTAATATTAAGTTTAATCTTACTTGGTTATGATAAAACAAAGAGTTCAATATTAGGATCATTATTGTATCCAATAATGGTTAAATTAACAGCATTTTTACCAAATTATATAAATGTATCAAATGCTGAACCATTAATGATGACTTTATATGGTGCAGTGTTAAGTGGTTTTGGATTAGGATTAATATTTAAAGCTGGTTATACTACTGGTGGTACAGATGTATTAAATCAAATAGCTTCTAAGTATTTGAAAATATCAATAGGAAATGCTATGCTTATTACAGATGGATTAATAATAATGGGTGGAGTATTTGTATTTGGATGGACACAAGTAATGTATTCATTAATATCACTATATATAATTAGTATGATGACTGATAAAGTAATACTTGGTATTTCACAAAGAAAAGCATTTTATATAATAACAGACGAAGAAAACAAAGTAAAAGAATATGTAATGAAAGAACTAAATCATGGAATAACAGAACTTCATGGTATGGGTGGATTTACAGGAAGAAAAAAAGCAGTGTTAATGTGTGTTATACCAACTAATGAATATTATGCATTTAAAGAAGGAATTCATAAAATAGACAAAGATGCATTCTTTGTTGTAACAGATGCTTATGAAGTTTATGGAGGCGAGTAATATGGATGTTATTAGAATGACTCATGTAAAAAAGCAATATAAAAATGGAGTTACAGCTATTCATGATTTAAATTTAAATATTGAAAAAGGCGATTTTGTATTTATAATTGGATCAACAGGATGTGGTAAATCAACATTAATAAAAATGATTTATCGTGAAGAAAAACCTACTAGTGGTAAAATTATGGTAGGTGGAGTAGATGTAGCAAAACTAAGAAATAGTAAAGTATACAAAATAAGAAGAAAAATAGGAGTAGTGTTTCAAGACTTCAAACTTTTAAACAAATCAACAGTTTACGAAAATGTAGCATTTGCACTAGAGGTACTTGGAATACCTAAATCAGAAATATATACAAAAGTAATTAAAGCTTTAGATTTAGTTGGATTAAAACATAAAGCAAAACAATATCCAACTCAATTATCTGGTGGAGAACAACAACGTGTTGCAATAGCTAGATCAATAGTAAATGGTCCAAAATTATTAATATGTGATGAACCTACAGGAAACTTGGATGAAGTAACTAGTATGGAAATAATGAATGTCTTAGAAGAAATCAATAAAATGGGAACAACTATAATAATGGTTACACATGATACAGATATAGTAAATAGAATGAAAAAAAGAGTTATATTATTAGATAGTGGAAGAATATTAAAAGATTTTGAGAAAGGAACATATAATCATGAAGTTATTAAGAATAATAAGTAGAAGTATAAGAGATTCTTTTAAAGGTGTATTTAGAAATTTCTCTTTATCAATCGCATCAATATCTTGTATAACAATAACTTTAATAGTAGTTTCACTTTCTATAATTTTATCTGATAATGTTAATAATTTTACTAACTTAGTAGAAGAAGATGTAACAATAGTAGCATTTTTAAGTAATGATATTGATAATGAAAGAGTAAAACAAATAAATGAAGAAATAAATAAACTAGATAATATTGCTAGTATAACATTTGATTCAAAAATGGAAATAGCAGAAGAAATGAAAGCATCATCAGATGTACTTAATAATTTAATGGAAGATTGGACAGAAGAGGAAAATCCTTTACAAAGTACATATTTAGTTAAAGTTAAAAACTTAGAAAAAATAAGTGATACAGCAAATGAAATAAAAAATATTGATGGAGTAACTGTAGTTAAATATGGTGAAGGAATGGTAGAAAGCTTAGTTTCAGCATTTGATTGGGTTAGAAAACTTTGTATTATAATAGTAGCTGCTTTAATAGTCGTAACAGCATTCTTAATAACTAATACAATAAAAATTACTATTTTTTCAAGAAAGAGAGAAATAGAAATAATGAGATTAGTAGGGGCTTCAAATATAAATATAAAAATACCTTTTATATTTGAAGGATTATTACTAGGAATATTAGGATCAATAATTCCAATATGTATAACAATATATGGCTATTTCGTAATATATAAACAATTTAATGGACAATTATTTACACCACTTATTAGATTAATAGAACCACAACCTTTTGTATATACAGTATCATTAATTTTGTTAGGAATTGGTATTATAGTGGGTA
Organism: uncultured Bacilli bacterium; assembly: GCA_934122215.1. Classification (GTDB taxonomy): domain Bacteria; phylum Bacillota_I; class Bacilli_A; order RF39; family UBA660; genus UMGS1498. The sequence goes on from CAKOWF010000016.1 coordinate 3,560, forward strand.
TGTTTGGAAGTTTAAATGCTGTAAAAAAACATTTAAAAATATAAAGGAGAAAATATATGTTAAATGAAATAAAAAGGGTTTTAGTAAAACCATATAGTAATGAATTAGATGAATATAGGGAATATAAAATAAAATTTGATGAATTACAAGAAGTTATAGTAAATGATTCCTGTGAAAAGGATTATGCTTCAAAAAAACAAGCTTTAAAGTTAGAAAGCAAAACTAACAAAAATAAAGAAGAAATAGAAAATAAAAAACAAGAAATTATGAAAGAATATAAAGAACAATTAGATCTATTTAATAAAAAACTAGAGGAGTATAGTACCATGAAATCTAAATTAGCTTCATGGAATGTTTATGAATTACAAAGAAAAATGGAAAAAATAAATGAAGCAAATAACTTAGAAGAGTTAGGCTTAACTATAGATCAAGCAAGAGAATTATGTAATGAAAATGGAATAGAATTTAGGATTGATTTAGAACAAATGTAGGAGGGTTTATGGAAAAAATAAAAATAAACATGTTATCAAGTGCTGATAAGGTAGCAGGTCAAGGTGTAGGAAGTGCTTATTTAGAACAAGTAGAGCTTGTTAAAGAAAAATTATCAGACATATTTGATGTAACAATAAATGGTGGTATTAAGTATGATATAATGCATCATCATACAATTGATCCAATCAATTATATTAAGATGAAATTAACTAAAGGTGTAAATGTAGCTTACGTTCATTTTTTACCAGATACATTAGATGGCAGTATTAAATTACCAAGAATATTTTTCGGAGTATTTAAAAAATATGTTACGAAATTTTATAGAAATGCTGATCATTTAGTAGTAGTTAATCCTATATTTAAAAAAGATTTAATTGAATATGGAATAGATGAAAATAAAATTACCTACATTCCAAATTATGTATCAAAAGATAAATTTTATTTAAAAAGTGAAAAAGAAATCAAAGAAATTAAAAGAAGATATGATATTCCATCAAATAAATTTATTGTTTTAGGAGTAGGTCAAGTACAAACAAGAAAAGGAGTAAAAGATTTTGTCGAAGTAGCAAAACAAAATCCTGATTTATATTTTGTTTGGTGTGGCGGTTTCTCTTTTGGAAAAATAACAGATGGATATCAAGAATTAAAGGCAATATGGGAAAATCCTCCACAAAATGTTAAATTTTTAGGCATTATTCCAAGAGAAGAAATGAATGATATTTACAATATATGTGATGTATTATTTATGCCTTCTTATAATGAATTATTTCCAATGTCTATATTAGAAGCTGTCAATTTAAATAAACCAATATTACTTAGAAATCTAGAATTATATGAAGATATTTTATTTCATAAATATATTATGGGAAAAAATAATGAAGAGTTTTCATCTAATTTAAAAAAATTAAGTAAAGATAAAGAATTTTATAATGAAGCATCAAATAACTCAAAATATATAAGTAATTATTATTCAAAAGAGCATGTATCTGAAATATGGAAGAATTTTTATTTAGATATATATAATAAAGTACAGTAAAAACTGTATTTTTTATTTTTAATTGCATAAATTTTTGATTATAAATATGGTATAATTAAATCAGGTGAAGTATATGAATAGAAAAGATGTTGATTTAAATAAAATAACGCCTATGATGAAACAATATTTAGAAATAAAAGAAAAAAATGAAGATATTATTATTTTTTTTAGATTAGGCGACTTTTATGAAATGTTTTTTGAAGATGCTATATTAGTATCACATGAACTAGAATTAACTTTAACAGGGAAAAATGCTGGATTAGATGAAAAGATACCAATGTGTGGAATACCACATCATGCTGCTAATGTATATATAGAAAAATTGGTTGATTTAGGATATAAAATAGGTATATGTGAACAATTAGAAGATCCTGCACTTGCTAAAGGAATAGTAAAAAGGGATATAATTCAAATAATAAGTAAAGGTACTATTATTCAAGATGAATCTCTAAAAGAATATGAAAATAATTATATTGGAAGTTTAATAGATTTTAACCATTCATATGTATTAAGTTATGCTGATATATCAACTGGAGAAATATATTCAACTATACTAGAACATAATGCTACTAAAGTAATAAGTGAAATAGTAAGTATTGGTTTAAAAGAAGTAATAGTAAATGAAAAAATAGACTCAACAATAACTTCTATTTTAAAAAATCAATTTAAAGTAGTAATAACTTACTCTAATGAAGCTGAATCACAAAAAGAATATGAATATATATACAGTGATATAACTGATATAAGACATATAGAAACTATTAAACATTTATTAACATATATAACAAATACTCAAAAAAGAAGTTTAGCTCATTTTGAAAAAGTTGTTATAAAAGACAATAAAGATTATTTAAAAATGGATATTCATACTAAAAGAAATCTAGAATTAACAGAAACTTTGAGATTAAAACAAAGAAACTTCTCTTTAATATGGTTACTTGATAAAACTAAAACAGCAATGGGCTCAAGAACTTTAAAAAACATGATAGAAAATCCATTAATAAATAAAGAAGAAATAAATAAAAGATACGATACAATAGAGACACTATTAAAAGAATTTATTAAAAAAGAAGAATTATGTAATTATTTATATGAAGTATATGATTTAGAAAGATTAAGTGGAAAAATAGCTTTTGGTAGTGCGAATGCTAGAGATTTATTACAACTTAAAAATTCTTTAAAAGTTTTACCAAATATAAAACAAATATTAATAGATATTAATTTTTATAAAAATATAGAAGAATTAGATGATTTATATGAATTACTAGAAAATTCTATATATGAAAATCCACCAGTATCTATAAAAGAAGGATATATTATAAAAGAAGGATATAGTAAAGAATTAGATGAACTAAAAGACTTAAGAAAAGGTGGTAAAGACTTTGTAGCTAGATTTGAAGAAGAAGAAAAAGAAAGAACTGGTATTAAAAATTTAAAAGTTGGTTTTAATAGAGTATTTGGATATTATATAGAAGTATCAAAAGGAAATATTGACTTAATAAAAGATGAATATGGATATGAAAGAAGACAAACTTTAGCTAATTGTGAAAGATATATAAGTCCAATATTAAAAGAAAAAGAAGCATTAATATTAAATGCAGAAGAAAAAATAATTGAGTTAGAATACGAATTATTTACTGAAATAAGAGATAAAATTAAAGAATATATACCTAGATTACAAAGTATTTCAAAAGTAATAAGTGAAATAGACGTATTACAATCATTCGCAACAGTATCAGAAGAAAATAATTATGTAAGACCTATACTAAGTGATAAAAAAGAAATTAGATTAATTAATTCTAGACATCCTGTAGTGGAAAAAGTAATTGAGACAGAATTTGTATCAAATAATATTATAATGGATGAAAAGACCAACATCCTATTAATAACAGGACCTAATATGGCAGGTAAATCAACATTTATGAGAGAACTTGCTATAAGTGTTATTATGGCTCAAATTGGATGTTTTGTTCCAGCTAGTGAAGCAACACTACCAATATTTGATGCTATATATACAAGAATTGGGGCAAGTGATGATTTAGTTAGTGGAGAATCAACGTTTATGGTTGAAATGAAAGAAGCAGCAAATGCTATTAATAATGCTACAGTTAATAGTTTAATTTTATTTGATGAATTAGGTAGAGGTACAGCTACTTTTGATGGTATGTCTTTAGCGCAAGCTATAATAGAATATATTCATACTAATATTAAATGTAAAACTTTATTTTCAACCCATTATCATGAATTAACTGACTTAGATAAAACTTTAAATGGTTTAAAAAATGTACATGTAAGTGCAGTAGAAGAAAATGGAAATATTACATTCTTACATAAAGTAAAAGATGGTTCTATTGATAAAAGTTATGGTATTCATGTTGCTAAATTAGCTGATTTACCTAGTAATTTAATAGATAGAGCAAGTAATATTTTAGCTGTTTATGAAAATAAAGAAGCCAAAAGAGATACAAAAATACAAGAAAGTTTACCAATAGATGAGTTATTAGAAAAAAAAGATTCCATAATAGAAGAAGAAATCAAAAAAATAAATGTCTTGGATATTACTCCAATGGATGCTATGAATATTTTGTACAATCTAAAAGAAAAAATTAAATAGAAAGAGGGTTAAATATGTTAAAAAAAGAAAATTGGTTTATTTATTTTATAATGATGATTTTTACATTTGGTGGATATATAATTATACCTGCTAGTCAGTTAAATTTGTTTAAAAAAAACAAATGGTATTCAAATTATAAATATTGGTTATATGGTACTTTAGCTTTAGTTTTACCAGTATTTGTTATGCTAATTATATTGGTTATTCAAATGACTGTAGAAGTAGCAAAAAAATTAAAAGTAGATGGAAGTGATATATATGGTAATCCATATGTATGGATTTCTTTACTTATTATACCTGTAGTTGGTTGGGTATTATTTATAGTGATGTATATTTATTTACATTTCTATATTGTTATTAATATTAAAAGAGATGTATTAAAATAAAGTACTTGAAAAAAGTACTTTTTTTGATATAATTTATATAGAATAGGAATGTGATTTTATGAAAAATAAGGGTTATGCCATATCAGCAATTATTTATCCGTTGTTATTAGTTTGTTTAGCTTTAATACTATCAATTATATATAATTTAAGTGGTAAATATGAATTATTAAGCAATATTAAAAAAAATCTTTTTGCAGAAGAGGAATCTATTAGTTATCCTGCTGTAATTGGTGATATTACATATGATGCAACTATAAATGAAACTTCTTATGCTGCTATATTGGGTGAGACTACAGTTGATGCGACTGCTAGTACATCAACATATGACGCAAAAGGAACTAATCATAATCAAACATGTAATAGAGGATTAACTATTAATTCAAAAGCATATGTTAGTGCTCAGGGAGTTCAATTATATAATTGTTCATGTTCAGCAGGACATAGTCATATAGGAAATAGTGTTTATTGTGGTGGAGGATGTGATACGGTTACAGGAACAACAACAACTTATTCATGTCCAAATGGAGGAACATTAAGTGGAAAAAAATGTATTGTAACTACATATAATTGTCCAAATGGAGGAACATTAAATGGAACAACATGTAAAACTCAAGGATATACATGTCCAAATGGAGGAACATTGGATGGAACAACGTGTAAAACTCAAGAATATACATGTCCAAATGGAGGAACATTAAATGGAACATCATGTGTAAAACAAGGCTATACATGTCCAAACGGAGGAACATTAAATGGAACAACATGTATATTAAAAAATCAAACATTTAAAGATGCAATACTTTCTAATAATTCATTAATTCAAAAAGAACCAACTCTAACTGCAACAAGTAGTGAATCTGGTGATGAAAGTGGATTATATTATTCAACAGATACAAATAGTGGTAATCCTACATATTATTTTAGAGGAAACGTAAATAATTATGTTAGTTTTGCTGGTTATACTTGGAGAATAATTAGAATAAATGAAGATGGAACAATAAGAATGATTATGACAGAAGGTATTAATAATAATACTGGTTATGCATATGTTAATGAAAATGCTGATAACTACTTAGCTTCATATTATACAAATAGTGATGCTAAAAAAGAATTAGAAAGTTGGTATAATAACAAATTAATTAATTATGATGCTTATATTTCACAAGAAGAATATTGTGAAGCAGCTAGAGTAAGAAATGATACATCTCATGCTGAAAAGTTAAACAATGTAACTTTGAGCCTTATTGGTTCATATAATCCAACATTTAAATGTGAAAATGATGCTAATAATTATGGAATAGTAAAATCTAAAATAGGATTAATAACAGCAGATGAGGTAATATATGCAGGAGGATATGCAGACAAAATTAACTTGGATTATTATCTAAATATGTCTACAACAAAACATATATTAACAATGAGTCCAGTGGGACTTAGAACATCATCAAATATATACGATATTTGGTTTGTTAGAAACTGGAATATATTGTATAGTGGTTGGAGCAATCAAAATGGCTTTTTGTCAGCAACTTTATCAAATGATAAAAGTACATATTATATATCATCATTAGTTCCAGTCATAAATATTTATTCAACACTTAAAGTATCAGGAACAGGTACAAAAGAAAATCCATATACTATTGTCGAAAATACTAAAAATAATTATTTAGTTTCAAATAAAGATAGTAAAGTATTAACGTTTACAGAAACATCTGGAAGTACTAGAGATTTTTATAAATCAACAAATGAATCATCATTAGCAGGTATTTGTACAATTTATTTTGATAATATAAAAAGTACTGCATATGGTCCATTATTTGTAAGTACAACAGAAACAGGAACAAACTATTATACAAGTAATGCATCATTAGGTACTGTAAAAGGTAATTATAGTTTTAAATATAAAGGTATAAATTGGTATGTATCTGCAGGATCATTTTGGTATAAAAATAGTGATGCTAGTGTAACTTATACAACTTTAAATGATATCAACAAGTTAAAAAATATTACTCAATTTAGTTCAGAAATAGATTGTGCTAAAGCAATTATAGATTTAGCAAACAAAAATTAAAGTTATTTAAAATAACTTTTTTTATATACTAAATATAAATAAATTATATAAATTTAGAATTATAACAACTTTATTTGAAATTTCTTTTTAAATAATTTAATTGTAAAACATAATGTGATATAATAATTCATATAAAAGAGTGTGATAATTATGTCTAAAAAAAATCTATTATTAACTTATGAAGAGTTAGAAGAAAAAATAAAAGAATATATAACAGATCCTAAAGAATTAGAAGTTATAAGAAATGCATATTTGTTTGCTAACGAAAAACATTTTGGTGTAAAAAGACTAACAGGTGAAGACTACATAAATCATCCATTAAATGTTGCTTATATACTAACTAGTATGAATGCTGATTATTCTACATTAGCAGCAGCTTTATTACATGATGTAATAGAAGATACAGATGTAACAAGAGAAGAGATAGAAAAATTATTTAGTAGTGAAATCGCTTTACTAGTAGATGGTGTAACAAAAATTAATAAAATAAACTTTGAAACAACTAATGCTGCAGTAATAGCTAATCAAAGAAAAATACTAGTTGGTTTATGTGAAGATGTTAGAGTAATATTCATTAAATTAGCAGATAGACTTCATAATATGAGAACATTATGGGTTCATTCAGAAAAAAAGCAAAAAGAAACTGCTTTAGAAACTTTAGAAATTTTAACTCCTATAGCACATAGATTAGGTATGAATAAAATAAAAAGTGAATTAGAAGATTTGTCACTTAGATATTTAAAACCAGATGTATATTTTGATATAGTTGAAAAATTAAATCAAACAAAAGCAGAAAGAGATGATGCTGTATTACAAATGGAAAAAAATGTAAGTGAAATATTAAATAATAATGGAATAATACACAAAATAAAAGGTAGATCAAAAAGTATTTACAGTATTTATAAAAAACTAGATAAAGGTAAAAAATTTGATGATATATATGATCTATTAGCTTTAAGAGTATTTGTTGATACAAAAGAAGAATGTTATAGAGCACTAGGTTTAATCCATTCAAAATATCATCCAATTCCACATAGATTTAAAGATTATATAGCTATGCCTAAAACAAATATGTATCAATCACTTCATACAACTGTTTTTGGATATGATGGATATTTATATGAAATACAAATAAGAACATATGAAATGGATGAAATAGCTGAACGTGGTATTGCTTCACATTGGTCATACAAAGAAGGTACAAGTGGTAATGTCCAAAATAATATGGAACAAAAACTACAATTCTTTAGATCAATAATAGAATTAAATCAAGAAGAAGTATCAGATGAAGAATATATAAAAAATGTAACAAATGATGTATTTAATGACACTATATATGTATATACTCCAAAAGGTGATGTAATTGAATTACCTAATGGTTCAACCCCAATAGATTTTGCTTATAGGGTTCATTCTAAAGTAGGAGATTCAATGGTAGGAGCTATAGTAAACAATAATATAGTTCCACTAGATTATAAACTACATGATAATGATATTATTAAAATAAATACAAATAAAAATTCATCACCTAGTTATGAATGGATTAATATAGCCTATACAGCAGGAGCTAAAAATAAAATAAGATCATACTTTAAAAAAATTGATAAAGAAGAATATTTAAAAAATGGTGAAGAAATCCTAAACAAAGAATTAAAAAGAAGAAAAATAAGTAATAATGAATTTTTCACAGATGAAAATATTAATAAAATATTAAATGAAACAAAATTATCAAATTTAGAAGAAATTTATATTAATGTTGGAAATAATAAATATGCTCCAAATTATATAATAAATATAATTACAGAAGAAAATGAAACAAAAGAAGAATTAATATTAAAAAAAGTAACTAATAATGAAGAAATTATAACTAATGTTAAAAATGATATTATAGTTGGAAATATTGATGATATAAAAATTAATGTATCATCATGTTGTAAACCAATACCAGGTGATGAAATAATAGGATATATTACTAAAGGATATGGTATTAATGTACATAGAAAATCATGTCCAAATATAGAAGATTTAAGTGAAAGAATAATTGATGTAAAATGGAATAATATTATTAATAAAAAGTATCCAACAGGAATAATTATAAGAAGTTTAAAAAATGATGATTTATTATTAAATGTAATATCTAAAACACAGAATAATAAAATACTAGTACAAAAAGTTAATACATTAAATGAAGGCGACCAAATAGTTCTAAGTATGACTGTTTTAGTTGATAATAAAGAATTATTAAACAAATTTATGAATGAAATAAGAAGTATTAAAAATATTTTAAGTGTTGAAAGGATTATTAAATGAGAGTAATAGTTCAAAGAAGTCTTAATTCAAGTGTAAGTGTTGATAATAAAATAGTTGGATCTATTAATAGTGGATTAGTATTATTAGTAGGATTTACACATTATGATACAATAGAAGATATCAATTATTGTGTCAATAAAATTATTAATTTAAGAATATTTAATGATGAAAATGGTAATATGAATAAATCACTAAAAGAAGTAAATGGAGAAATATTAAGCATTTCACAATTTACTTTATATGGCGATATAAAAAAAGGTAATAGGCCATCATTTATAGATGCAATGAAATTTGATGAAGCAGCAACTATGTATGATTTATTAAATAAAGAATTGAGTAAATACTGTAAAGTAGAAACTGGTATTTTTGGTGCAGATATGAAAGTTAGTATTTTAAATGATGGACCTGTTACAATATTAATAGAAAGTGTGAAAAAATGATTAAAAATAAATTAGATTATAAATTATTAAATACAGCTATTATAATGGTTATAATATTTTTGCTATATCAAACTGGTAATTTATGGCTTGGTATATTAGGAAAAATTTGGGATATTATATTACCGTTTTTCTTAGCCTTTATTATTGCTTATGCTTTATATCCAGTACTTACATATCTAGAAGGAAAAAAGATTCCTAAATGGTTATCCCTTACGATAATAGTTATATTATTAGTTTTAATAGTTGTCTTAATGGGAGTTGTAATAGTACCAGCAATTTTTAAAGAATTACCAAGTCTATTTAATTCAATTATTTCTTTTGTTAAAGAAATTTCAACAAAATTTAAGTTAGACTCATCTAGTATACAAACAACTCTTCAAACAAGTTTTAATGGCATTATTACTTCTATGGGAAAATATGTATCAGATGGAGCTCTTAATATGATAGGCTTATCTTTAAGTTTATTAACAAAATTTTTTATAGCCTTCGCTGCTAGTATGTATTTACTAGTTGATATGGGTAAAATTAGATCAGTTGTAAAAAATTATTTAAAAAGAAATTCAAAAAAAATGTATGGATATGTTTTAACTTTAGACAAAGAAATGAAACAATATTTAAATGGTTTTATGAGAATCGTTATAATAGCATTCTTTGAATATACAATAGCTTATACTATTATAGGTCATCCTAGTGCTATACTATTAGGGGTACTTGCTATGATAGCCAATCTAATACCATATTTTGGTGGAATGGTTACAAATACAATAGCAGCTATTACAGCATTTGTAATATCACCATCATTGTTTATAAGAACAGTAATTACTTTTATGATTTTATCAGGAATTGATGGATATGTTATAAATCCATATGTATATGGAAAGACTAATAAAGTTCATCCTTTAGTAGTTATATTATCAGTATTTGCTGGAGGAATATTATTTGGTACACTAGGAATTTTACTTGCTTTACCTCTAGCAATTGTAATAATAGCTACTATTAAATACTTTGAACCAGAAGTAAAAAATACAATAGAAGATATAAAAGAAAAAATATAAAGATACTTGAGAAAAGTATCTTTTTCTTATATAATTTATATAGGTGATAATATGTATGCAGATGTACTTGTTGAGTTAAAAGCAAAGGGAATTGATCAGACTTTTACATATAAAATACCTGATAGTATTAAAAATACCATTAAAGTTGGTGTAAGAGTTCAAGTCCCATTTGGAAAACAAATATTAGAAGGATTTGTTTTAAAAATAAAAAATGATTATAATTTAGAATATGAGGTAAAAGAAATATTAAAACAAATAGATGAAAACCCAATTCTAAATGATGAATTATTAGAATTAGGTAAATACATGAGTAAAAAATATTTGTGTAATTTAATAACATGTTATCAAACTATGTTGCCAAGTGCATTAAAAGCAAAAAATAATTTTGTAGTACCTAAAAAATATTTAACATATATAATTTTAAAGAAAGATACAATAGGTAAAAATGAACAACAAAATAAGATATTAGAAATATTAAGAAAAAATAAAAAAGTATTAAAAACAGAATTAATAAATATATCTATTTCTAGTTTAAATACTTTAATTAAAAATGGATATTTAGAAGAAATAAAAGAAGAAACATATAGATTAAATGATAACATAGATATTGTAAAGAACAATATAAATTTAACTACTGATCAAAAAAATGCTATAGAAAGAATAAATAATACACAAAATTTTAAAACATATTTATTGCATGGAGTAACAGGTAGTGGTAAAACAGAAGTATATTTAAATACAATAGAAGAAGTAATAAAAAACAAAAAAGAAGCAATAGTTTTAGTTCCTGAAATATCACTAACTCCACAATTAGTAGAAACATTTAGAAAGAGATTTGGTAGTAAAATAGCTATATTACATAGCAATTTATCTATGGGTGAAAAATATGATGAGTGGAGAAAAATAGAAAGAAAAGAAGTAAGTGTAGTAATTGGAGCAAGAAGTGCTATATTCGCACCATTAACTAATTTAGGAATAATCATAATTGATGAAGAACATTCAAGTACTTATAAACAAGAAAATAATCCTAAATATAATACTGTTGATATAGCTATTTATAGAGCTAAAAAGCATAATATTCCTCTTGTATTAGGAAGTGCGACTCCACTTGTAGAAAGTTATACAAGAGCAAAAACAGGAGTATATGAATTATTGACACTTAAAAATAAAATATCAAATGTTAATGTAAAAACATATCTAATTGATATGAAAGAAGAAATAAGAAATAATCATCCTGTATTATCTAGAATGTTAGAGGAAAATATAAAAGAAAAATTAAGTAAAAATGAACAAATTCTATTATTGTTAAATAGAAGGGGTTATACTACAGTATCAACATGTAAAAAGTGCGGATACACCCATAAATGCAAATACTGTGATATTCCACTTACATATCATAAATCAAGTAATACAATGAGGTGTCATTATTGCGGATATGCAGAAAGAAAATTAATAGAATGTCCAGAATGTCATTCAAAAGACATAAATAGTTATGGAATGGGTACAGAAAAATTAGTAGAGTATATTGAAAATAAATTTGAAAATGCAAAAGTAATAAGGATGGATAATGATACGACATCTAATAAAGGTAGTCATGAACAAATAATAAAAGATTTTGAAAATGGTAAATACAATATTTTAATTGGTACACAAATGATTTCAAAAGGTTTAAATTTTAAAAATGTAAGTTTAGTAGGTGTTATAAGTGGTGATAGTTCACTTAATATTCCTGATTTTAGAAGTGGTGAAAGAACTTTTGATTTATTAAATCAAATAACTGGTAGAGCAGGTAGATTTGAACTTGAAGGAACTGTTATTATACAAGGATTTAACATAAATCATTATAGTATTGTTAAAGCAGTAGAAAATGACTATGAAGGTTTTTATAACGAAGAATTAAATTTAAGAAAAATACTTAAGTATAGTCCTTTTTATAACTTAAGTTTAATTAAAGTAAAAAATAATAATTATGAATTAGTAAGTATTGAAGCAAACAAGATAGCTAATTATCTAAGAAATCAAAAACATATAGATGTATATATATTAGGTCCTGCTCCAGCAATGATACCAAAGATAAATAATGTATATGAACTTCAAATAATTATCAAGTATAAAAAAAGTAATGATATAGTTAAAGATTTAGAATATATTAATAATTTATATAAAAAAAATAAGGTAAATGTAGATATAGACATAAATCCTTATTTAATATAAATATTGATATATATTTATATTAGTGTTAAAATGGTTATATAGTAGAGGTGAAATATGAAAAAAGGGTTTACATTAATAGAGCTATTAGCTGTTATTGTCATTTTATCCATAATAGCAATAATTTCTGTTCCAATGATATCAGGAATTATAGAATCAGCTCATAAAAACAGTTTTAAAATCACATGTTATTCTGTATATGATGCATATGATCAATATAATATTATAGATGGTGATGGTAAAGAAAATTCATGTGAAATATTTGATTTTGGAAGTAATAGAAATGAAATAGAAGTAATTGATAATGTTAAATATATTCCAGTATCAAAATTAGATTTAAAAGGAGAATTACCAAAAAAAGGTACTTATAAAGTATGTAATGGACTAAGAGAATTAACAATAAATGATGGAAAATATACTTGTTATAAAGACCCTAATAAATTAATAATAACTGAAGGAGATATAGATACTGATACTGAAAATCCAGTTATTAATGATATTATTTTAAGTAGTACTTCTAATAGTATTAAAGTATATGTTGATGCTACAAATAAAAATGGAACAATAACTAAATATTATTATAAATTAAATGGTGAGGAAACAATTAGCGAAAGTAATAGTATAATTTTAAGTGGTTTAAATAGAAATACTGAATATGAAGTAGAAGTAGTAGCAGAAAATAGGAAAGGTTTAAAAAGTAATATTGTAAGTAAAAAAATTACAACTAAAAATATTAGTAATCCTATAATTACACAAACATCTAAAACACCAAGTAATTTTTCATGGTCAACTAGTAAGATAATTCAAATAAATTATAATAATATAAATATTGAAGACTTAAAATATTATTTTAAAAGTACAGGAACAGCAACTGTATCACAAGGTGTAGTTACAGAATCTTGTGGAACAGGTACTATTCCGGAAAATTGCGAGGTAAGTAGTGATACAACTTTAAAAGAAAATGTATGGTATAAAACTACTAGCACAACACCTAGTATTATATATAAAGCAAATGCTATTTTATATGCTTTTGCTACAGATGGAAACAATGTATCTGCTACAAGTACTTATACAATTGACAAAATGTCTACAGGAACTCCTACAGCACCAGTAATAACTGGAGGTAGTAGTTTATGGGCAACATCAAGGACAATAACTTTATCTAAAGAATCAACTGAAACAAGTGGAATATTAAAATATCAATATTATATTAGTAATGATATGAATTCTCAAACTGGAGGAAGTTGGATTGATGGAAATTCAGCAATTGTTATAAAAGATGGTACATACTATGTATTTATGAGAGCAATTGCTAATAATGGTAATATAAGTGCTGTAAGTTCGCCTCAATTAGCAAATATAGATAGACAAGAACCAATAATTAACGTAAATATAAATGGTAAATCAGTTTCTTTAACTTTTAGCGATAATAGAGGAATTAGTGGATATGCAGTAACTACTTCATTGGATAATCCAACTTGGGTTTCTACAACAGATACAACTGCAACTTGGGTGGCACAACAACCTGGAACATATTATGCAATGGCAAAAGATGTAGCTGGTAATACTTCTTATACATCATTTACAATAAATTCATCAGAATTTAGTTACTCAGCAATTTTAGCAAATACTTCATACGATGCAACAATAAATGAAACATCACATGATGCAACAAGTTCTAACAAAAGAAGTTGTAAAAGTTGTAGCATAGTAACATTAGGCAAAAAAGGTGAATGTTGTACAAATAATTGTACTGTACAAGTAACTAATGGGGATTCAAATTATCATATAGGTTATTGTAGTGATGGGCATTATTTAGAAAATTCAGTTTGTGGTTATGGTGTAACAATAGGACAAACAGTTGAATATGATTGTACAACAACTAAAGTATATAGTTGCCCAAGTGGTGAAACATTAAATGGAACAAAATGTATAAAACAAGAATATACATGTCCAAATGGAGGAACATTAAGTGGAACAAAATGTGTAAAACAAGAATATACATGTCCAAATGGAGGAACACTTAATAGTTCTAACAATATGTGCGAATTTTAAAGGTGATAGAGTATGAGTAGATTATTAAAAATAATTATTCCTGGTTTATCTATAATTCTAATATTAATTGGTATAAATAACATGAATAAAGAAGAAGTAGTATTAGGAGATGAATTAAAAGCAAATTCTAATTTAGAAGTAATTCAAGAACAACAAGTAGAAAACTTTGATTTAAAAGGTATATCAATAATATACGAAAATGGAAATACTTTACTAGAAACAGCAGTAACTAATACATCTGATAATGATGAATATTTAAAAGAATTCACTATTAAATTATTAGAAAATGAAAAAGAATTAACAACTTTAAAAGGTTTTGTTGGAGATAAAATAAAAGCCGGTGAAACAAAAATAATAGATAGTTATAGTGGACAAGATTTAACAAGTGCAACAAAAATAATATATGTTGTAGAAAGATAATGATTTAAATTATAATATAAAGTATACCTAAATTTAGGTATATTTTTTATATATTAGGAAAGTTCTTCAAAAAAGTAGAAAAGCAGTTGACGAACATATGTATTTATAATATAATTAAATTACATCAGGAAGTGATACATGTGAAAATAAATAAAGCATATAAATTTAGAATATATCCTACTTTAGAACAACAAAAACAAATAAATAAAACTCTAGGATGTACAAGACTAATATATAACTACTATTTAAATAAAAAACAAACACTATATAATACAAATAAACAAAATATAAAAATAAATGAGCTAATAAAAGATATACCAAATTTATATAATAAATTTCCATTCTTAAAAGAAATAGATAGTATGAGTTTAAGATGTACTTTATTTGATTTAGATAATGCATATACAAAATTTTTTAAAGAAAAGAAAGGATTTCCAAAATATAAAAATAAAAATCAAAAAAATTCATATAGAACAAATATGATAATAAATAACTACAAGGATAAAACATATCAAAATATAAAACTAGATATGAAAAATAAAACACTAAGTTTACCAAAAATAAAAGATATAAAAATAAAAGGATATAGAAATAAATCAGAACTAATGGGAAGAATAATAAACACAACAATAACAAAAGAAAATAATAGATACTATGCTAGTATAGTAGTAGAAGAAGAAATACCAGAACCAACATTTATACCAACTAAAATAATAGGAATAGACTTAGGAATAAAAGATTTAGTAATAACATCAGATAAACAAAAATATGAAAATAAAAGAGTAATAGAAAAATATGAAAAAAGAATAAAACAAAAACAAAAAAGATTAACAAAAAAACAAACAGGAAGTAATAACTATAAGAAATTAAAGCAAGAAATAGCTACAATATATAGAAAAATAAAAAATACAAGAAAATACTATATACATAAAATAACAAAAGAAATAGTACAAGAAAATGACATAATAGTAACAGAAACATTAAAAATAAAAAACATGATAAAAAATCATAAAATATCAAAAACATTAACAGATGCATCACTATCAGAAATAATAAGACAACTAGAATATAAAACAAAATGGACAAATAAAAAAATATATAAAATAGATACATATTATCCAAGTAGTCAGATATGTAGTAAATGTGGATATCAAAATAAAGACACAAAAAATTTAAAAATAAGGAAATGGATATGTCCAGAATGTAAAAGTGAATTAGATAGAGACATAAATGCAAGTGAAAATATAATGTTTGAGGGACTAAAAATGTATATGAAAGAATTAATAACAATTTAATATAAAAAACAAAAGCAAATAAAAAGTATGTACGGCAGTGACTGTCGGAGTTAAAGTCTGTGGAGCAAGGTAGGAAGCGATGGCGATGAAGCAGAAAACTTTAGGTGTGAACCTAGAAATTCAAATTTATTTGAATTTTGTTCTGAAAAAAATAAGTACAGATTTACATGAAATGATGAATATGATAAAATGTATATATAATGAAAATATAGATGGTAAGGAGTTTAATATGAAAAAAGGATTTACATTAATAGAGTTACTAGCAGTAATAGTAATACTAGCAATCATAGCACTAATCGCAACACCAATGATATTAGGAATAATAGAAAAAGCAAAAAAAGGAGGAGCAGAATCAAG
>CAKOWF010000017.1 GCA_934122215.1 uncultured Bacilli bacterium
TGTTATTTTTACATAATAATTTATTTTATCTATATTATTTAATGATAATAATTCAGAGTAATGACTCCATGATAATTTGGCAGACAGCGTCTGCCATTTTTGTTTATAATATAAATTAAAAAATTGACGCATGTTTCTTAAATTTCTTTCACTATATCCTTTGCCTAACTCATTTGTTAATTTTTTAGAATATTCTTTTATAATTCCTTCTCCATAATGTTTTCCTGCTTCGCTTAATATTTTTCCTACATTATAGTAAGTCTTTAAATCACTTCTATTTTTACTATAATCTTTTATCTTTTTATATACTTCATTACTTATTAATTCTTCTTTTATATTTTCATAATAATTCATTTTTTCCTCCTTAAATGTTTTATATACTAACATTTAAAAAGTTAAAATTTTGTCAAAAAAAGTAGACACTTTATAAAATATCTACTTCAATTTTTTAAAATTTAAATAAATTTTTTACTCTATCTATTAAAGAATTTTTTGTTTCAGTATTTTTTTTAACAACAGTTGGCTCTACATATTTTTTTGAATCTACTACAAACACAAATTTTGTTTCACCATCGATACCAGTTCCACTACTAATTGTTTTATAATTTTCACCTAATTTAACTAAACTTTTAATTCTTTCAGCAGTTGTTTTAACATCACCATTTACTATAGAAGATAATTTTTTAATACCTTCGTTATTATATTTTGAAACTCCATTTGATAATTCATTAATACCATTATCAAGTTCAGTAACTCCATTATATAATTCAGTTAATGATGAAGTTATGGTACTAATTGAAGCATTTTTAACTGTATTTGCTACTTCATTTGAAAGACTAGTAGAAATAGTAGAAGCTGTATTAATTGCTGATGTTTCTGCTACAGTTACGGCAACTTCTTTAGATACCTTTTCAGCTACATAAGAAGAAACGTTACTAGCTGTTTTAGAACCTGAAGTAGTAGCTGCTTGTTGAACGTATGGAAGAGTTTTATCATTTTTTATAACTAAACAACTTGCAGTTTGTTCATTAGTCATTGTACCACCTTTTGATACAATAGCTTTACCAGTTTCACAAGCAACATAGTCATTATATTCATTAACACTCTTTAAATATTCTATAACTGCTTCACTGACAGAATTTGTAACATAACCTACTACATTACTATCATTTGAACTCATATTTGCTTTTACAGTATTCCATGTTGTATTAGCTAATTTATTTTTATACTCAGTTGTAAAAGTTGACTTTACATTATTAACTGTTTTATTTTTAATAGAAGTAATTTGTTCATTATTTAAAGCATTTGTACTATTATTAGATAAACTATTAATAGCAGTTCCTAATTTAGATTTTAATAAATTAGATCCTTCTTTTACTTTTGTAGTACTTTCATCTATTAAATTCATATTAGTTTGTAATTCATTTACTTTACTATATAATGAATTTAATTTATCAAATTGAGATAAATCACTGCTTGTAATTAATTTAGGAGTAACCATTGAATAAATTGTATTTAACTCAAAACAAGTTGTATCATATGTAATAGTAATTGTATCCATGTTCTTAAATTCAGATAGTCCTAAACTTTCATATAGTCCAGGAGTACTAATACCAACTATTACACTATTTGTTCCATTTGAAATAATTTTACCACTAGAAACTGCAATATTACTATTTTTATTTGATATAGTTGTTCCCATAGTAACTACAAATGGTGTATATAATAATTCATTTTTTTCATTCACATTTACTACATGTTTATCAGTATTAGTATATTTAATAGTTATTTCTACTTTACCACTTTTACCAACCA
The DNA here is from genome assembly GCA_934122215.1 of uncultured Bacilli bacterium. GTDB lineage: Bacteria > Bacillota_I > Bacilli_A > RF39 > UBA660 > UMGS1498. Next base: position 1,816 of record CAKOWF010000017.1, read on the forward strand.
TATCATCTACATTCATAGCATTACCATCTAGTTTATAAGTGATATTCATTTTTATTGGTAATTCACTTTCATATTTTCCTTGATAATAAATATCATTGCCTAAAGCATTCCATGTTAAATTAGTATTATTAACACTAAATGTTTCACTACCATTTAAATTAATTATTCCTTTTAAATCACTATAATCATCTATAGTACTTAATTTATCATTATTTATTAAATGTTCATTAACATATATATTTTTTAAACTGCCATCGCTATTTAATTTACTATATACAGTTTCACTTTTTGATAAAGCTTCTGTAGATAGAGGTATTGTTAAAGTTAATATAGCGAGTGAACCTAAAATTTTATTTTTCATTTTTCTTACATCCTTTCGTACTTTTCATTATAATTTTATCAAAGATTAGAAGTATTGATGGTAATACTGTTATGACTATTACCATACTAACAATTGCTCCTCTTGATATTAATGTACACAAACTACCTACCATTTCAAGTTTAGAGTATAATCCAACTCCAAATGTAGCTGCAAAGAAACATAAACCACTAACTAAAATAGATGCACCATTATAGTTTAATGTTTTTTTCATTGCTTCTTTTTTATCTAATTCTTTTCTGTTTTGTAAATAAGAAGTTGTTAATAATATTGCATAATCAATCGTTGCACCTAATTGAATTGTTCCTAAAACTATAGGTGCGACAAATGGCAATGTAACACCTCCAAAATATGAGAATGACATATTTATGAAAATTGCTGCCTCTATAGCAAATATTAATAATAATGGTAAAGATATACTCTTTAATACAAGTAATAATATAATTAATATACAAATTATTGAAGAATTATTTACATTACTAAAATCTGTATCACTTATTGTAATTAGATCTTTCATAAGTGGACCTTCACCTGCTACTATAGAATTTTTATCATATTTTTTTACTATATCATTTACTATAGTTATTTGATCATTTAATTCTGTACTTGCTACTTCATATTCTGAATTTAATAAAATCATTTCGTACTTTTCACTTTTAAATACTTTTAATAATTCATCAGGTAACATATTTTCTGATATACCCATTTGTTTTAAATCATCAAATGATAATACAAAATCTATACCTTCTACTTCTTTTAATTCATCTGTCATTTTTACTATATCATTAGATAACATATTATTATCTACTAATATAATTTCTGGACTAACAATATTGTATTTTTCCTTTAAAACATTATTTGTACTTATACTTTCTAATGTTTCTGGTAATGATTTATCTATTTTATAATAAACATCAATTTTTTTATATCCCAAATAACATGGTATTAATATTATTAGAAAAATTATAAATATAACTATATGATGATTTACTATAAATTTATTTAATTTATTAAAAGTTAAGTTTAATTTTTCATGTTTTGTTTTTTCTATTACTTTATCAAATACAAGTAATAAACTTGGAAATAATGTAAGTACACATATTACTCCAATTATTACTCCTTTAGCCATAACAATTCCTAAATCTTTACCTAAAGTTAGATTCATAGTACATAATACCAAGAATCCAGCTACTGTAGTAAGTGAACTACCTATTACAGAAGTAAATGTTTCAGATATTGCTTCTTTCATAGCTTCATTATTATCTTTACATTTTTCTTTTTTCTTTTCATATGAGTGATATAGAAAGATTGAAAAATCTGTTGTTACTCCTAATTGTAATACAGCAACTAATGCTTTGGTTATATATGATATTTCACCTAAAAATATATTTGTTCCTAAATTGAATAATATAGCACATCCAATATTTAATAGTAAAAATACTGGTACTAGATATGAATCTAATGATAATTCTAGAACAATAATACATAAAAATACTGCTATTACGATATAGATAAATATTTCTTGTTCTGATAAATTCATAGTATCTAATACCATTGAACTCATACCACCCAATTTAACATTATCTGAAGTCATATTTCTTATTTCTTCTACAGCATCTATTGTTTTTTCACTTGATGTTCCATCTTCAAATGTAATAAATAATAAATCTGTATTTTCATTATGTAGATGTTCAGTTATTTCTGTTGGTAACATATCTACTGGTATATTTGTACCTAATACATCATATAATGAAACTACTTCATTTACCCCTTCTACTTCTTTAATTTTTTCTTCTAACTTAATGATATCTTTACTTTTCATATTTTCTAATACAGCTATTGAATATGATCCCATATTAAAATCATCTGTTAGAATATTTTGACCTTTTATTGTTTCAATGTCTTCTGGTAAATAAACTAATATATCATAGTTTATTTTAGTTAATTTCATTCCAATAAAAGATAGTACTAATAGTAAACAAGTTACAATTAAAATTGTTTTTTTATGTTTACATATTTTATCTGCTAATGTTTTCATTTAATCACCATCCACAAGATAGTTTATTATATGTTTTAAAATATTAACACAAGCATATTTATAAAAATGTATGTTTTCCGACAAAATTATAAATATGTATTTATAAAGCGCAACAAAATAACATTTATCTTTACTTTTGTTGGAAATAGCATATAATAATAGTTGGTGGTAATAATGGATAAGAAACAAGATTTAAGAGTAATTAAAACTAAAAATTTACTATATCAAACTTTAATCGAATTAATGAAAGACAAAACTTTTGAAGAAATTAAAGTATCTGATATATGTTCTAAAGCTATGGTTAATAGATCAACTTTTTATGCTCATTATGAAGATAAATATGAACTATTATTAGATTTTATTAATAATTTAAAAGAAGAATTAGTTATTGAGTTAAATAAAAATGAAAATAATTTAAATACTAGAGAATATTACATTAAATTAATTAGTTTGTTTTTAGATCATATTGAAAGTAAAAAAAATATTTATAATTCAATTATGATTAATAATCGAAATAGTATTATGATGGATATATTGCTTAGTGTTGTTAATGATGATATTTTAAATAAAATTAAATCAAATGATATTGATACAAAAGTACCTAGTGATATAATAGCTAAATTTTATTTAGGTGGAGTTATTAATTTAGGTGTTGAATGGCTAAGAGATAGTACTAAATATACTAAAGATGAAATAATAAAATATTTGGAAATATTAATTCCAAATGTATAAAAAAATTGCATATTAAGTTATGCAATTTTATTTTGTTTCAATAAATAAAAATCTATCTCTTCCTTGTAAATCTTTTTCTACCGATATATTTACATTATCTAAATATTTATTAGTAATTTCAACTAAATCATTACCTTGTTTATATCCAATTTCAAAAGCTATTATAAATTTATCATTTAGATATTTTTTAATATTTTTAAGAATTTCTTCATAAAAATATAATCCCTTATTTGGTGCATATAAAGCTATATTTGGCTCATTATTTTTAACAATATCATCTATTTCTTCATCATATGATATATATGGAGGATTTGAAATAATACAATCAAATTTATCATTAATATTGCTAAATAAATTACTTTCAATCAATTTAATATCTACATTATTTAATTTTATATTTTCTTTTGCTACTTCTAAAGCATCAATAGATATATCGGTTGCTGTTATGTTAGAATTTAATTCTTTTTTTAAAGTAATTGCAATGCAACCACTACCTGTACATAAGTCTAATATATTTATTTGTTGATCAAATTTATTTTTTATTCTTTTTATAGTTTTTTCAACTAATTCCTCTGTTTCAAATCTTGGTATTAAAACATTTTTATTAACTTTAATTGTATTACCATAAAAATTAACATTGCCAATTATATATTGAACTGGTTCACCATTTTTATATCTTTCTATAGCTTCATCTAAATTTTCTTTTACATACTTTTTTAAATATTCTTCCATGTTCCACCTTTTGTATATATTAATATTTTATCATTATTAACTTCTTTTTTGACAAAACCATAATTTAGTATTTCATCTACTTCACTATCATTAAATCCTATCATATTTCCATTGTATAAATATGATACTAACTTACCACTTTCTTTTAAATGAGGTATTATACTTTTATATAAAAATTTCTTATATGATTTTAGAGGTTCAGTATTAAACATATTATTTAAATAATCGGTAATATTTGATATAAAAATATAATCATATTTTTTATCTAAATTTAACCTAGTTAAATTGGAATTAATAAAATTTACTGTTTTATTTGAAATATCATTTTTTAATTTATAATAATTTATTTCTTCTAAATATGTGTTATTTTTTATAAGTTGTTCCCTATCACTATATTTATTATTTGTAAAAAGGGGTGTATGTTTATCATATTTTGTAAATACATAATCAAAAAAATATTTAACATCAAAATTATTATTCCAATTTTGTTTAATCTTTCCAAATAATTTTTTACTATAATTAGATTCTTTATCTAGAAAAAAATCTAAATATTCATCCAACTCTAAAGTAATTAAAGCATAACTTTTTAATATATAAAAATAATAAGCGTATAAATTAATATCAAAAGTATCAATATTATCCACGTCAAGTAACATATTTAAAATATGATCACCACTACCTGTTACTGTTAATATTTCTTTGCTTTTTAAATCAAAATTTTTTAAATAATCTTTTATACATTCATTTGTAAATGTATAAATAAATGAACGAGTGCTAAACTTTAATTTAGAAGAAGCCATAATATAATCTATGGCTTCTAAATCTAATTTATCCATTATTCTCCTCTTAATTTACGTGCTTGATCTTCCGTAATTAAAGCTTCTATTACTTTATCAATATCTCCTTGCATTACTCTATCTAGTGTATTTAAAGTAAATCCAATTCTATGATCAGTAACTCTATTTTGAGGATAATTATAAGTTCTTATTTTTTCACTTCTATCCCCTGTTCCAATTTTACTTCTTCTTTCAGCACCTAATTTTTCTTGTTCTTGAGTTTGATAATAATCATATAGTCTTGTAGTTAATATTTTAATGGCTTTTTCTTTATTTTTTATTTGTGATCTTTCTGTTTGAGAATATACTACTATTCCAGTTGGAATATGAGTTAAACGTACAGCTGAATCAGTTGTATTTACTCCTTGTCCTCCACATCCTGAGCTTCTTGTTATATCAATTCTAACTTCATTCATATCAAGTGTATAATCCACTTCTTCTGCTTCAGGCATTACAAGTACAGTAGCTGTTGAAGTATGTACTCTTCCTTGTGTTTCTGTTACAGGTACTCTTTGAACTCTATGTGCTCCTGACTCATATTTTAATTTCGAATAAACATTTTCTCCCTTTACCATAAAACTTATCAAAGAATATCCACCTGCTTCAGAGTGTTCTTCTTGTAATATTTCTATTTTCCATCCTTCTCTTTCAGCAAGTTTACGATACATTTCAAATAAATCTCCAGCAAATATGTTTCCTTCATCTCCACCGGCTGCTCCTCTTATTTCAACAATAACATTTTTACCGTCATTTGGATCTTTAGGTAATAATAATATTTCTAAATCTTTATTTAATTTATCTAATTCATTTGTTAATTTTGAAACTTCTTCTTTTGCCATTTCCCCTAGTTCTGGATCTTTACTCATTTCTTTAGCATCTTCTAAATCATGAGTTAATTTTTTATAATTTTGAAATGCTTCATAAGCATCCTTTAAACCTGCTTGTTCCTTGGTTAATTTTAGAGTTTCTTTTATATTAGATATTATTTCTGGTTTCATTAATTCTTCATTAATTTCATTATATCTATTTTCTATATTAGTTAATCTTTCTATCATATTATTCATCCCCTTCTATAGATCCATCCATACTCCATGTTTTTACATCATTTATTTTAACATTTACAATTTGTCCTAAATATTTTTTATCTGCTTTGACGTTTACTAACTTCATAGTGTCAGTATATCCCATTAAGTGATCTTCTTTTTCACTAACATTTTCTAGTAACACTTTTACTGTTTTGTTTAAATATTTTTGATTGTTTTTTAAAGCATATTCATTTACTTTTTCATTTAGAATATGTAATCTTTTATTTTTTTCTTCTAAAGATACATTATCTTTCATTAAAGCTGCTGGCGTTCCAACTCTTGGTGAAAAGATAAATGTAAATGCTGAATCATACTCACACTCATCAACTACTTTTAAGGTTTCATTAAAGTCTTCTTCAGTTTCTCCTGGAAATCCTACTATAATATCAGTAGTTAATGACAAATTTGGTATTTTTTCTTTCATTTTATGTACTAATTCTAAATATGATTCTTTTGTATATCTTCTACCCATTAGTTTTAAAATATTATTTGATCCACTTTGTAAAGGTAAATGGATATAAGGCATAATATTATCATATTTAGCAATTACATCTATCATTTTATCTGTAAAATCCCATGGATGACTTGTTATAAATCTTACTCTTTCAATACCTGTTTTTGCTGTATCTTCAAGTAGATTTTCCATATAATAGTTATCAGATAAATCTTTACCGTAAGCATTAACATTTTGTCCTAGTAGTGTTACTTCTTTATATCCATTATTTTTTAAATCTTCTACTTCTTTTAAAATATCATCTTTTTTTCTACTTCTTTGTTTTCCTCTTGTATAAGGAACTATACAATATGTACAAAATTTATCACATCCATACATGATATTTACCCATGCTTTATATTTTGAATCTCTTTTTACAGGTATATTTTCTATTACCTCTCCCTCAATACTCATAACTTCTATTTCTCTATTTTTGTTAGTTATTATTTCATTCAATAGATTTGGTAAATTATATATATTATGAGTACCAAATACTAAGTCTACCCATTTATATTTATTTTTTATTTCATCAACTATAACTTCTTCTTGTGCCATACATCCACATATACCAGAAATAATATTTGGCTTTGATTCTTTTAAATGTTTTACTCTTCCTAAGAATCCAAAAACTTTATTATGAGCATTTTCTCTTATTGCACATGTATTTAATAAAATAAAATCAGCATCTTCCATATTTTCTGCTTCTTTAAATGACATTTCTTCTAATATTGCCTTTATATTTTCACTATCATGTTCATTCATTTGACATCCATAAGTTTTTACAAAATATTTTTTATTTAATCCTAATGTTTTTAAATTTTCTTTTAATATATATTCTTCTGTTTTGATTACAGTTTCTTTTGTTATTCTCATTTTTGCTTTTAACATATCTGGTGTTTTCATTTAATCACTTCTTTTCCTTAAATATAATATCATAATATATTAAAATTAACAATAAAAGCCTATTAATTTTTAGGCTTTTTTATCTGAAATAATGTTATCTAATTTAACATCTCTATTATGTTTTATTGGTTCCCAATTTATATTTCTTTTTATTAAACATACTATATTAATTGGTATCCATGAAAGGATAAATACAGCGAATAATATAATTCCTCCAACAACTCTTCTTAGTTTTTTCTTATTATATACTAATACAAATATACTTGTTAATATTCCACTTATATATAATAGTGCAAAGAAGAAAATTCCAGATGCGAATAAATATGAGAATATGTCATATAACTGTACTCCTGCAAAATGGAACACATTTAATAATATTACTTGTATAAAAGATATAATTTGGAAAATTGGTGCTAGAAAAACTAAAGCCATATCTAAACAAGATACATTTCCTGTTTTTAAAAATTCTTTAAATAATTTAGCATCATATGTTTTACAACATTGTAAACAACCCATACTCCATCTTTTTCTTTGTTTCCAAGAATCTTTGAATACTACTGGTTGTTCATCATATGTAATAGCATCTTCTACAAATGCTATTTTAGTATGGTTTAAGGCACACATAGCAGTGAACTCTATATCCTCTGTTAATGTTACGGGATTGAAACCATTTCTATTTATTGTTTCTCTCTTTACCATAAAACCTGTACCATTTATTGATCCAGATAATCCAACATTCATTCTTGATTTATTGAAGAAAAAGTTTTGAATGTAATAGAATAATGTATAACAACCACTTAACCAGTTATCATCAAAATTCTTACTATCTCTAAAACCTTCCGCTACTTCATATCCACTTTCAATAGTATCATTCATTCTTTTTAAGAAATCTGGATGTACTACATTATCAGCATCAAATATTACATAAGCATCAAAATCACTATCTTTGTATTTATTGAATGCATATTTTAAAACATCGCCTTTACTTTTAACAGGAACATCTACATTTATTACAGTAGCTCCTGCTTTTTTAGCCGCTTTATCAGTATTATCATTTGAATTATTTACAAGTACGATAGTTTCATACAAATCTTTAGGATAATTTTGTTTCTTTAGAGATTCAACTAATGATCCGATAACAACTTCTTCATTACGAGCAGCTATTAAAACTGCAAATTTATTTTTACTTTCATAATTACCTATTTTGTGCTTATTTTTTATAAATGCCCAAAAACCTGTTAGTAAAAAATATAATCCATACAATAAAATAATTAGAAATAATACATAGTATATAAAAACCATAATCTGACTCCTTCTTTTTATATTATAACACTTATTTAATAAATTAAAAAGTATACTTAACTTTTATTTACATTTTTCTGTAGATAAATTGTATCAAATTTTTAATTTATTGTCAAAAATTAAAAGTGTCATATGACACTTTTAAAATATTATTTATCACAATTACTATTATCATTTGTTTTGATATTCTAAATCATTTCTACAATACTGACATTTACCAGTACTACTAGTAATCATATTAGTAGCGCCACATTTTGAACAACGAACAACATGAGTATTTTGTGCTTTTAATTGTTTTTCCTTTATTTCCATATCATTTTGTTTTGATATTTCATAATTTTTCTTTTCTTGGTTAGTAATATATGATTTTAGATAGTTTCCAGTTTTATTGAATAATTTATTAAGTAAAATATTTAATATATATGCGATTATTCCTATAGTTAAAACAAACTTACCATATCCAAATAATTTATTATATATATCAGATGATACTAAATCATTTAAATATGGAACATTTAATTTAATTAAATTAAATAGTGAATTAATAAATTTTGGAATAAATGATAAAATTCCTAATACAATTAAAGATATTATAGTTTGCTTTTTCTTTGAATTTGTAAATAATCTCAATATTAGTAAACAAATACCTAAAAATGGTATGAAATATAAAAATATAAAGATTACAGGTAAACTACTTAATAATTTTAATAAAACATTTTGATTCATAATTCCTCCTATTGAAAATGAGCAACATTATAAGTTACTCATTATAAATTTAAAACTTATTTCTTATACCTTTTACTTCTTTATTATTAGCTCCTTCAAGCATTGAATTAGTTAATCCTGTCTTTCTTGTTATAAGAGTATCTTTTTCTACTAAATTAGTCATAGTAGTTTTCGTTGTTGATTCATAATTATGTCTTGCATTTGAATTACGATATCTAGAATAAATTATAAGGAAATAAATAAAACCTGATAGTAAAAATATCCAATTATAATCAAAATCTATTGATAACATTGCTATAAAACCTAATATTTCAACTATAAATGATACTAAAACTAATTTAGGCATATGTATTGGAACACTACCCATAGTTTCTTTTGTTCGAGCATTTACTGCTACATAATGAAGTAGTTTTTTATTTCCATTAATTTCCTGATAACTATATAACCATACAGGAAGATAAGCTGCTTTCCATTGTTCTCCTTTAATATTATAATCTTGAGTTGACCAATTGACTCCACGATCATATTGAGTAATGGTATCATTTGCTTTGTAACGAGCTATATCACTAGCTTGGACACTAACAATATTATGTAATTGTTCTACATTAGTATTGCGTCTTTCTGAATTATAGCCTTTTATATAATTAGCATCATACTTAACACAATTTTCAATATCAAATGGCATAATAGAATTAATTATATTATTTGTTTTTTCATCAGAATCAACTAATCTATCAGAATTAGATTCAATTGTTAATCCATCTATTACTAGATCAAATTCACGTTCCACTTGATATAAATCGGCATCATAATATGTTTTATAATTGTCTCCTATTTTTCTAGTATACTTTCTAACTTGATGCTCTCCTTTACCTTTTAGTAAAACGTGAGAATTAACATCAATAACCATATATGGAAAATATACACCAATAATATTGTCTGTTTTAAATTCTTGTCTAAATTTTGGATGAGCAAAAAATTTTCTCTTACCAACAAAAGTTTCTATTTCGTTCCTAGCAATCTCTTTTGAAATTTTAAATGGTAATACCACATCTGGAATACTGCCATTTGGAATTTGTTCATTAACAGATAATGTATTTCTACACCAATGACATCTTGCTTGCAAAGAAGAAGCAGTATCTACCACTACTTCAGCTCCACAACTGCTACATTTAAATGTCAAAATATCATTAGTATCTGGTATTATATCAGAAGCTCCTGACCCTATGATCTGTCCTTTTAAATTATTTAAATTAGTTTCTAAGCCTGAAACTTTAATTGGTTCAAATTCATATCTACAGTAATTACACTTTAAATGTCCATTATTTACATTTAAAGATATATCTGTAGCACCACATTTTGGACATTTTGTTTGACCATCTTTTGAATCAATATCTGTTTTTATGATTGTAGATTCAAGATTATTTTTCATATTATAATCCTAGTAATTTAGCTTTTGCTGCATCAAAATCAGCTTGTGTAATTACACCTGCATCTAATAATTTCTTTAATTCTGTTAATTTTGTATATGGATCTTCTTTATTTGTTTTAATAAATGGATTGGTTTCTGATCCTTGTTGTTGTACTACTCCTTGCATCATACCACCGGCTGCATTCATACCCATTCCCATAAATGCCATGCCAGTTCCTCCACCATTTTCACCTACTGATTGTATTCCACGTGCTACTGATTGTTGCATAAATGAATTTCCACGGTTTCCAGCTAATGCATCTGCTTTTTTAACATCACTTAATAAAGCTTTTGTATCATCGTCATATTCAATTGCTTGAATTGCAACTTTAACTATTTCAATTCCTCGATCAGATTTCCATTTATAATTTTCTTCTACTGCATATGATAAAGAATTAGCAAATCCTATTTGATCTCCTTGAATTTTTGAAATACGATTTCCTTTATCAGGATCATTTGTATAATTTGAAAATGCTGCTGATAAGCTTCCTACTACTTCACTAAATAATTGTTCTCCTGCAGAATTATCCATATCAGCAAAATCAAATACTGGAGCTCCTGGTTGTAAATATTTAGAAGGTACATAATTTTTTATAAATAAAAGTGGATCAACTATTTTAATTGAATAAGTACCTCTAGTTATAGCTCCTACTTGTGTATTAAGATAAGCATCATCGAAATATATTTCTGATTGTGTTCCAAATTTATTATTTGGAATTTCTTTTAAATTAACATAAAACGCTAATTGTTGACTACCTGGTTGTCCACCAAATTTAACTTTTTCCCAAGTAGAACTTAAAGTAGATGCTAATATACCATCACCTGAAAATAATGATTTTGAATTAGGATCATTTGAAGTATAAATAAATCCACCTGGTTCTGCAATAAAACCTGTAACTTGTCCATCTTGTAATGTAACAAGTGCTGTTCCTTCTGGAACAATAATTTTGCTACCATTAGTTATTATGTTTTCAAAACCCTTGGTATTTTCTCCAACACCTGCATTTGTATTTTGTTGTACTGCTTGAAATACTGCTGCTGTCGCTGACACATTTTTTCTTGGAACATAGAAATCTTTCCATTGATCAGCAAATGTGCCACTAAGTGCACCTGAAAATGCTTTAATAAAACCCATAATTTACCTCTTTTCTTTAGCATTATGAATAGTAAAAAACAAACCTCTAATAATTATATTAAGTAATTATTAATACTATTCCTAAACTAATTATATCATATATTTTTTATTTTTTTAGAAAAAAAATAAGAATTAATTCTTATTTAATTGGTTTTATTATTTCTAATCCACCCATGTATGGTTGTAATGCTTTTGGTATTAAAACACTACCATCTTCTTGATAATTATTCTCTAATAATGCTATTAAAGCTCTTGTAGAAGCTAAAACAGTATTGTTTAATGTGTGTAAATAATAATTTCCTTTGTCACTTTTTACTCTTATTCCTAATCTTCTTGCTTGGGCATCAGTTAAATTTGAGCAACTTCCAACTTCAAAGTATTTTTGTTGTCTTGGACTCCATGCTTCTATATCACAAGATTTGTATTTTAGATCAGCTAGATCGCCTGTACAACATTCTAGTTGTCTTACAGGAATATCTAAACTTCTAAATAATTCAACAGTATATTGCCACATTTTTTCATACCATTCATCACTATCTTCTGGTTCACATAAAACTATCATTTCTTGTTTTTCAAATTGATGTACACGATAAATTCCTCTTTCTTCTATACCATGAGCTCCCACTTCTTTTCTAAAACATGGAGAATATGAAGTCATTGTTATTGGCAAGTTTTCTTTTTTTATAATTTGATCTTTAAATTTACCAATCATAGAATGTTCACTTGTTCCTATTAAATATAAATCTTCTCCTTCTATTTTATACATCATAGCATCCATTTCTGAGAAACTCATAACTCCATTCACTACATCACTTCTAATCATAAAAGGTGGTATACAATAAGTGAATCCTTTATTAATCATAAAATCTCTTGCATATGATAACATAGCACTTGATAATCTAGCAGCATTACCCATTAAATAATAAAATCCATTGCCACTTGTTCTTCCACTAGCTTCTTTATCTAAACCATTAAAAGATTCTAATATATCTGCATGATATGGAATTTCATAGTTAGGTACTATTGGTTCACCGAATTTTTGTAATTCTACGTTTTCACTATCATCTTTTCCTACAGGAACAGTATCGGCTACTATATTTGGAATTATCATCATTTTTTGCTTAATCAAATTACTTAATTCTTCTTCTCTTTTTGTTAATTCATCTATTTCTTCATTCATATTTGATACACGTTTTTTTAAATTATCTGCTTCTGTTACATTTTTATCTCTCATAAGTGTCCCGATTTCTGAACTTAACTTATTTTTTAAAGCTCTTTCATCATCCATTTTTTGTTTTATTTCTCTATATTCTAAGTCTAAATTATAAATTTCATCTACTAGTGGTAATTTCTCATTCTGAAATTTTTTCTTTATATTTTCTTTTACTAATTCTTTATTTTCTCTTATTAATTTTATATCTATCATTTTGTTTTTCCTTCTTTCAATTCATTATATTTATGTTCAAATATTGCTTTTCTTATTTTATCTTTTTCTTCTAATAATTGTGAAATCTTTTGTTCATTTTGTTCTAATTTAGCAAATTTTATTTGTAACTCAATTTCAAATAATTTATCTCTTAATTCTTTCATTTTTCACCTCAAAAAAAAGAATGGTTCATTAAGGAGTCAAGAAGACGGTACCATCCTTTGTTTTACTTAATTTGATAACGGTTTTATCCGGAAATAATTAATTTCTCTAGAGAGTAGATTTCATAAATTTTTATAATCAGTTTTCATCTACCACTGACTTTCTACATATAAACAATCTATTACTTATCTCTCATAACTGATTTACATGTTAATTTTATCACTATTTATTTTTTTAGTCAATTCTTTAGCTTCTAATTCTTCTTTTATTTTAAATAAATTACCATTTATAACTATTGGAGACATTCCTTCTATTTCATCTTCTAACATATTATTAGGTATTTCATTATATAAAAATATTGGTTTTCGTTCTAAATAAGTATCATACATTTCTAACAAAGTTGCTCCACCTATATAATTTTCATATATTTTTCCATCTTTTATCTTGTCAAAATTTAATACTAGTGTTGCATCACAATTTTTTACTTTTTCTCTTGATATACTGAAACTTTCCTCACAAAATTTTTGATGTTTTATTTTATCACCTTTTATTTCTTCCTCTATGTATGGTGTTTCATAATAATTAGGAAGGATTACATCATAATTCATTAATTTTAATGCTTTTTTAATTTCTTTTATGTATTTATAATTAAACTTGCTACATACAATAAATATTTTCATAATTATCTCCTTACATGTTGTTTTTTCAAATCATATTCTATGTTTTCTAAATTAATTTCTTGACTTATTTTTTCATTATTTATTTCAATTAATAATTTATGATTTTTATCTATTTCTTTATATGCTTCTTTTACATCTTTTCTTTTTTTATCTATTGATAATTCTAAATTCTCTATATTTGATGTAATATTTTTAATATTTAAATTTTTAAGTTGTTTTCTTATTTTTAGAATTTGTAAAACATTAATTCCAAAATTAGTCAGTAATATTATTGAACTTATTATTACAATTGGCAATAATCTTGTAAAACAGAATAAAAGACAAAATGAACTTATCAATAAAATTTTTCTTCTTTTATTTGGCAATTCACTTTTTAAATCATTATATCTATTTTGTTGTAACTTTAAGTCATTCAACTGACTATTAAGGCTCGCTAATAATTGTTTTGAAGAATTATATTTATCCTGACTATTTGTTAATTTTTCTTTAATATTTTTTTCTTGTTCTAATAAATTACTACTATTATATATATTATCCATTATACGACCAACTCCCTATAAATAGTATATTATAATTTATAGAAATTTGCAAACAAAAGAAGCATTTAAATGCTTCATCTATATAAACGCTAAAACGATTAGCGGCCCCATTTAGATTCTATCTAATTATTGATAGAATCTATTTAATAATATATATTCTATTTCTTAATATATCCATTACACAAATATTATACATTTTATTATATTCGTTTTATTTTATTTTGTTACTTTTTAAGATCGATTTAAATAATTTTTTACATATATGTTTTTAAATCAATTCATATTCTCTAATAGAAATTCTTTCATCAGAACAATATTCAATAACAAACTTATTTTCTTTTTTACAAATTAATATACCTATTGTACTATTATTACTGATTTCTTTTATATTTTTATCTATATAATTCATGTATTTTTGTATTTGAGAAATATACTCTACTTTAAATTCAGTTATTTTAAGTTCTACCACTACATAAGCATTATATTTAATATTAAATAATAATAAATCTATTTTATGATAATTATCTCCAATTTTGATTTTATACTCACTACCAATAAAACAAAATGAATTGCCTAATTCTTTCATAAATGATTCAATGTCTTCAAGAATTAAATTATGTAATGCTTTTTCAGTAATTATTTCTATATTGTTTTTGTTCTTTATTAATATTGGATTAGGAACTAAGTCATTCATTTCTAAGTTATCATTATTAACTATTTTATTTTTTGTTTCTATCGGTAATCTTTCATACTCTTTATTTTTTATTTTTGTTTCTAATTCACGAACTGAAATATTTTGCTCTCTAGTTATATTAATGTAATAATTAATACAATTTATATCTAAAGAAAACAATAATCTAATATGACTCCAGCTTAATTGTGTCCACATTGTGGACACTTTTTCATTACTAAACACAGAATAGAATTGTTTCATTCTAAACAAAGTCCTTCTATTATATTTTTTGCCAACTTCTACAACTAATTTTTTTGAATAATCATCAATAACATTATCACCATATTTTCCACCCGCCTCATTTAATAGCCTGCCAATTTCATAATATGTAATAACAGTATTTCTTTCTTTTGAATAATCTTTTACTTTTGAATATATTTCATTGTTAATAATTTTATTTTTTATCTCATCATAATAATTCATTTCTTACTCCTTTCATATGTATTACATGTCCTAATCCTATATTCATTTTTATTTAGTTCAATCTTTATGCTCCCATCATTATCAGTTCTATAAATCTTACTGCTTTTTAAAGTATCTAATACAGATTCTTTAGGGTGACCATATCTATTATTTTTTCCAACACTAATAATAGAATGTTTAGGATTTATCTCATTTATAAATTTTTCACTACTACTAGTATTTGATCCATGATGACCAACTTTAAGAAAATCAATATTACTCAAATTGTATTTTTCTAATATATCTTTTTCTCTTTTGATAGAAGCATCTCCCATAAAAAGAAATTTATTATTATTGTAATTTAAATAAATAACAGAACTATTAGTATTTTCATCATCATAAATACTGGTATTTAAAAAATGTAATTCATATTTATCTATATTTAATTCTTTAATACATGAATAATATTTAATATTTTTTTCTTTTAAAATACTAATTAATTCATTTTCTAAATTATTTAACTCACCACAATTAAATACTACATTTTCTACTTTAAAATTATTTACTAAGCTAATAGCATTACCCATATGATCATAATCTCCATGAGTTAAAATTAAATAATCTATTTTCCTTATTCCAACACTTTTAAAATAAGGAATTAATATGTTACTAGTTTGATCTTTATATATATTACCACCCGTATCAATTAAAATATTACCTTTATTATGTTCTAATTCAATTAAACTAGAATCTCCTTGTCCAACATCTAATACAGTAATTCTTGAATAGTTATTAAAATAATTAATATTATGATGAATTATAAGTATAATTAATAATATAAAAATATAATTATATTTTTTATTTAATATTTTGCTTAAAATAAAATATATAATAATGTAATATATAATTATTAAAAACAAAGGTACTTTTTTAAAGGTAAATATAAACAAATCTATTTTACTTAAATTAAGTGATAAAAATTCTAATATATTAATAAATATATCTAATATACATATTAAATTAGGAAATATAAAGGTAATTAAAGTTAATGGAAAAATAATAAAAGTTATAAATGGTATAAATATAATATTGAGTAATGGACTTAAAAAATTAACTGAATAAAAATTATTTATTAATATTGGTATACTTACTATGAAAGATATAATAGATGTTATTAATATCTTTAAAATATAGTTACTTGGTATTTTTTTACTAAATAGTATTAAAGTAAAAGTTATTAAAAATGTAAAAACAAAGCCTACTTGATAAATATAATATGGATTATAACTAAGACATATTAAGAAAATATACACTAATAGTTTTAAAGTACTTATATTTAATTTATATAATTTATTTATATTTATTAATATAGTAAGTAGTGATGCTCTTACTACTGACACTGAGTAATTAGTTATAAACATATAAAATAGCAAAAATAAAGTTATTAATAATAGTATTATTTTTTTATTTTTGATTATTTTTTTGAGTATAAAAGTTAATATGCTTATAAATAGTGTTATATGCATTCCTGATATAGCAAATAAATGGCTTATACCATTTATTTTGAAGCTATCTTTTATTTCATTTTCTAGATTATTTTCCCCTACTATAAATAAACTAAAATATTTATGTTTTTCTGTTCTTTCTTTTATTTTATTTTTTATTTTATATAATATATTTTTGTTTTCTTTTATTAATGTTATTTTTTTTGATTCTATTTTATGTACTATTCTTTTACCTAACATATATTTTTTATAATTAAATAGATTAAAGTTTGTATTTGGTTCTATTTCTTTTATATCACCTTCTACCTTTACAGTATCTCCTATTTTGTAGTTAAATTCATCATAGTAATATACTATTATTTGTTCTAGATTAATTACTGTATAGTTTTCTTTTACCTTATAATCAATTATCTTACCTATTACATAGTTACTATTAGGATTATAATCATATTTTATTTGCAGTCTAAAAATGAATATAATTATTAAACTAAATAGTAATAGAATCTTTAATTTTTTCATACAAAGATTCTCCTATTCCAGATACATTTTTTATATCTTCTATAGTTTTAAATTTATTTTCTTTTCGATATTCTATTATCTTCTCAGCTGTTTTTTCTCCTATTCCATTTAGTTTAGTTAATTCTTCTTTTGTAGCATTATTTATTGATATTTTTGTATTTTGGTTGTCTTCTATCTTGTCTTCATTTGTTTCTTTACTTACACATCCGTCATTGGTTATTTTTGGACATTCACATTCTAAATAAACATATTCTGTTTTTACTTCTTCTTTTAGATCATTTTTATTATATATTACTATTACCATTTCATCTAATAACTTTTTTGCTTGATTTATATTTATTGTTAAAGCATTTTGTGTAAATCCACCTGATATATTTATTAAATCTATTACTCTTGAATTTTCTTCCATTTTATATACACCAGGATTTATTACTTCTCCTTTTATTTCTACTGTTATATAGTTTTTTATTTCTTCTACTTCTTCTATTTCTTTTATTATATTTGGTTCATTATTTTCTACTACTTCTGATTCTACTTTATTGGTGTTTATGATATGTATAGTTATTGATATCAATATTATTATTGTTGTTATTATTGTAATTATCTTTTTCATATGTTCCTTTCTTAACCCTTTCAATATATATCATATAA
>CAKOWF010000018.1 GCA_934122215.1 uncultured Bacilli bacterium
TAATTCTTTTTCTGTATTATTCATATAATTCACCTGATTTAATTTTATCATTTATATAGAAAAAAATAAATCTTTTTTGATTTATTTATAACCATATACCATATATAAGAGATACTAAAGAAGCAAGTAATCCTATTACCCAAAATAACTTTACAATATCCCTTTCATTCCAACCTTTTAATTCAAATGTATGATGTATTGGTGTCATTGGAAATATTCTTTTTTTAGTTAACTTATAATAATATCTTTGAATTAAACAAGTAAATGTTTCTATAACAAATACTATTCCTATTACAATAAGTAAAATTTCATGCCTAGTAAGAATAGCTATTGTACCTAAAGTAGCACCTAAAGTTAAAGAACCAGTATCTCCCATAAATATTTTTGCTGGATTAACATTAAATATTAAAAATCCTAATATTGAACCTGATAATATAAAAGAAAACATTGCTATTTCCTTATAACCATCTAACCATCCTGTATAATAAGTAATTATTCCTAAAGTTATAAAAGCAATAAATGATAATCCTCCTGCTAGTCCATCTAATCCGTCAGTAATATTAACAGCATTAGAACTAGCAATTAAAACAAACAAAATGAACAAACCATATAAAAAACCAATATCTAATTTTAAATTTAAAGCATGTATCCATAATAATGGTTCATTTCCCGATACTATAAAAAAATAGAAAAAGAAAATAGCTATAATAGTTTGAAAAAATAACTTACTATTTTCAGATAATCCTTTATTATTACCTTTAACAATAATCAATAAATCATCAATAAATCCTATTAAAGAATAACCTATAAATGTAAAAATAACAATAAATAAATTATAACTAAAATTCATTTTATCAAAAATTAAAAACAAAAATGTTACAATAATTGTAGAAATAATAAAGATTAATCCCCCCATTGTAGGAGTATTTTTTTTACTTCTATGTCTATCCTCTAAATATTCACTTAAGAATTGTTTACAATGTTTCTTTTTCAATATTGGTATTATTACAATAGCAACTACTATTGATATTAAAAAACCTATTAACAAAGAAAAAATAGCACACGATAATTTGTCCATACTATCACCTATTACATTTTATTAAAATTTCCAGTTTTAATTACTTAATATTTATGATAAAATATTTTTAGGACGTGATTATATGACAATATCATTTAAAGTTAGTGATAAAACTAAAAAAAAATTAATAGAATTTTATGAGGAATTAAAAAGAGAAAAAACTCCTCAATATGCTGTTTTCCAAGCACAAGATGGTGATACTGTTGTGACTTTATACGAATCTGGAAAAATTGTTTTTCAAGGAAAAGATGCTGATTTAGCTAGTGATATTTGGGTAGCAACTGAAAAAATGAATAATAAAAATTTAGAAGTTAATAATAGTGAGAAAAAAGAAAAAAAAGATACAAAAAAAATAGAGGTAGATCCAATCATTTATAATTCAACTAGTATAGGTAGTGATGAAGTTGGTACTGGAGACTATTTTGGACCTATTGTTGTTACCGCAGCATATGTAAAAAAAGAAGATATTCCTTATTTAGAAGAATTAGGAGTTAAAGATTCTAAAAAATTAGATGATTCTAAAATATTAGAAGTTGTTCCTAAAATAATTAAAAAGATACCTTATTCTAGCTTAATATTAAATAATAAAGATTATAATAATACTTATGGTGAAAATTTTAATATGAATAAAATTAAAGCTGTTCTTCATAATAAAGTTTTAGTTGATTTAACTAATAAATATCCTAATACTGATTATGTAATAGTTGATGAATTTGCTAACAAATATGTTTATTTTAATTATTTAAAAGAAACAAATAATGTATATAGAAATATAACATTTCTAACTAAAGGAGAAACTAGAAGTTTAGCTGTAGCATGTGCTTCTATGATAAGTAGATATATATTTATTAATGAATTTAATAAATTAAGTAAAAGTATTGATATGACATTACCAAAAGGTGCTTCTAACTTAGTAGATAATGTAGGTATAGAAATAGTTAAAAAATATGGCTTTGATAAATTAAAAGAAATAGCTAAATTAAACTTTAAAAACACTGATAAAATTAAAGAAAATTTATAAGAATCAAAAAGATTCTTTTTTTAATATTTTAATTAAAAAATTATTGTAAAAAAAACATCCTAGCGCCACAGGGGCATTAGGATTCTAACCAGAAACAATTAAGTATGTTCTTTTTTATTATTTACATTATTTTAAAATATTCTCCACTATCTAAATATAATATCCCATTCTTATGACCATATTTACTTATAATATCTAAATAAATTGAAACATAACTATTCATTTTATCAAAATAAGCTAATGTTAAATAAACAAAATTTCCATCATTCATTGTAAGCAAAAATCTTTCACTATCAACATTATTAGGGTCATATTTAATTTCAGATATTCTATTAATTACATTAATATCTAATTTCAATAATTTTGTTTTAAATTCATCTGAAATAGTATCTGGAACATAATTAACAAGAATTGGAGTAGCATATACTTTATCATCTTCTCTTTTATCTTGGAATACAGTTTTATTAGTATTACTATCATAATATACTGGATAATTATCTTCTATAGTAATATCTATTCTTCTATAAGATTTTTTAACCTTTGCTTTTTTTATAAATATATTTTTTTCTAATGCTTTTTCTATACTACTGCTTGTTTGATAAAATATTGGAGGATAATCTTCCAAAGAAGCTAATTCAATTATCTCATAATCAGATAATATATTGTTATTTATAATATATATATTTTTAATTTTTAAATTAATAAAAGAAAATATAAGGTAACCAATCAAAAATAATATAATAAGAAATAATAAAACTCTACCATAACGAATTTTTCTTACTTTAACTTTTTCTTTTACTATTTTTTTACTGTTTTTGATATTTTTTTTACTATTTTTGATATTTTTTTTATTATTAATTTTGATTGCCTTTTTTTTCTTCATATATAACTCCTATTCAACTATTTCTTGTTCTAATACTAAATCAATACCATATTCTTCCTTTACTTTTTCTTGTATTTTATTTATTAATTTTATAATATCTCTACCTTTAGCTCTACCTGTATTTACTATAAAATTGGCATGTTTTTCACTAACTTTTGCTCCACCTGATCTTTTTCCCTTAAAACCTAATTCTTCAATTAATTTACCTGCATAATTTCCCTCAGGATTTCTAAATACACTACCAGCTGATGGATAATCAAGAGGTTGACTTTCCAACCTTCTTTTTCTTCTATCAGTAACCAGCTCAATTATTTCTTTCTTATTACCTTTTTTTAATTTCAATTTTGCCTCTAATATTATATATCCAGGATGATCCTTAAAAAAAGATGTTCTGTAGTGATAATTCAAATCACTATTATATAAAGTTTTTATTTCAAGTGATGGTGTTAAAACTTTAACATAAGTTACAATATAACCCATATCACTATTATAAGCTCCTGAATTATTAAAACAAGCTCCACCTACTGTTCCTGGAATTCCAGTTGCGAATTCTAAACCTGATAATCCCATTTTACAAGCTTGAACAGCTAATTTTTGCAAACCATATCCAGCACCAACTATTACATTTGTATCATCAAATGTTAAATTGTTAAATGAATCTAATTTAATTAATACACCCATATAGTTTCCATCAAATATTAAATTTGATCCTCCACCAATAACTTTGTATTTTAAATTATCTTCTCTTAAATCTTTAATTATCTCAATTAACTCTTCTACATTATCTGGATAAATTAGTTGTTTTGTTACTCCATCTAATTTATAACTAGTTAACTTTTTTAAAGATATATTACCGTACTTTCTCATTTAATCATTCCTTTTAATACATTATAAATTCTATCAGCACTATCAGTTATTGCTAATTTTTTTAAATTTTCTTTTATATCTTTATATAATTCTTTGTTATTTATTAATTCATCTATTTGTTCTACTAATAATTTACCATTTAAATTTTTTTCTTCTATTAACAAAGCAGCCTTTTTTTCTACTAAAGCAATAGCATTTTTATATTGATGATTATTTGGTAAATATGGACTTGGTATTAATATTGAAGGTATTTGTAAAGCCATTATTTCACTTAAAGTTGATGCTCCAGCTCTTGATACAATAACATCTACATTTTTCATAAATCCACTTAAATTTTCTATATATGGTACTACTTTTACATTTTTTGACAATTTAATATTTTCAAATTCATTATAACTATTGTTACCAGTTACAAAGATAACTTCATATGTTTTTTCAGAAAATAAATTCATTGTTTTTTTCATCATATTGGTTATTTTTTCTGATCCTAAAGAGCCCATTACTATTAATACTAATTTTTTATTTGTTAAACCATATTTACTTTTTGGAACAATTTCTTTTTTTATAGCATCTTCACTACAAGGATTTCCTGTATATATAGTTTTATATTCTGGAAATTCTTTTATTGATGATTTAAATGACACACCTATCTTATCAGCATATTTTGATAAAAATAAATTAGCTTTTCCTGGTACACTATTTTGTTCGTGAATAAAAGTTGGATATCCTAGTTTTTTAGCACTATAAATAACAGCACCTGTTACATATCCACCTACTCCAATTACTACATCAGGTTTAAATTCTTTTATTAATTTTTTACACTTTTTTATTGAATTATAAAAACATTTTAAAGTTTTAAAATTTTTTAATATATTTTTTCTGTTTATTCCATATATTTCTATTGTTTCAAAAGGAATATTATATTTAGGTATTATATCTTTTTCCATTCTATTATGAGTTCCTATATATAAAAATTCACTATCTGGTTCTAATTCTTTAATTTTATTAATAATAGCTAAAGCAGGATATATATGTCCACCTGTTCCACCAGCACTTATTATAACTCTCATATCTTCACCTAGTTTCTAATTAATTATACCATATTATATGTATATTTGCTAGATTTTAGAAAAAAGAGATGTTATTTAACATCTACTTTCTCTACTTTTATTTCATTTGTTTCAATTTTTTTATTCTTTTTTTCTTTTTTTGAACTTTTCTTAAATACTACTATTAATGTTGTAATTAATAATATAAAAGAAAATCCAAGTAATCCTATAATTATATATATCATATATTCTATTTTTTCATTTAGTTTACTTATTTCTTCGGTATTATATATTTGAATAGTATTTTCATTACTATCATATATATAGTAATTTTTATTACCAGTTTCTACATTCATACCATATATTAATGAGTATGAACTATTTGGGCTTATTTTATATGCATTTATATTTTCATCATTGTATACAAATATTCCTTTTTCATACAAATCAGGTACACTTGGCATATCTAATAAGCATATTTTTAACTGGTTGAATGTTAATTCTTTATAAGGTTTATATACTCCATTATCATAAATATAAAAAGCTTGTTTTCCTTCACTATTTTTTAATGCCACTAAAGTATATTTTGTTATTTCTGAATAATATGCTGGGACTTCCTCATTATTTATTGTAACACTTGTTTCAGTATAATTTTCTGGTGGTGTTATTAATGATTTTTTTCTAACTACTGTATATTTTTCTTCACCCATATCAACCTCTATAGGATTATATTCTTCTACCTTAGCATTTATTACATAAGTTTTTGATGTTCCATTTTCAGCTGTTACATTAATTTCTATTCTATTATCACCATCAGTTACTTCTCTAACACCATTACCCGTTACTGTAGCACCACCATGATTTGGAGTAGCTACTACATTTATACTTGTTGTATCAGGTGCGATAGTAGCACTATATTCTAAATTATCTTTATTAAATTCTGGTGTTAAAGTATAACCTTCTATTCCTAGACTTGATAAATTATTATCTGTTGATAATACAATGATTGGTTTATTTTTTACATTGATTGTTACTGATTTACTTGTTGTATAAGAGCCATTATTATCAAAATCTCCCATATTTGTTGGTGTTACAGTTACATTAACTGTACCAGCACTATTAGCTCTAAATGTAAAAACTTTTGTTTCATTTTCAATCCACATACCACTTGCTCCACCTGATAATATGCTTCCATTTGATGAAGTTAACGATATAGTACCAGCCACATTAGTAGCTTTTACTGATATAATTACACTATTTCCAACTATTACCGAATTTGTACTTGCTGATATAGATAAACTACCTGCTTCAACATTTAAAGGTAAAATTATAAACATTATTAATGATAAAAAACTAATTATTTTTTTCATACTTCCTCCTATTTTAAAGAACTATTATTCCCTAATATATAATTTTTAATATTTACATAGTCTACTGCTGATATAGTTCCATCATTATTAACATCGGCTGCTAACTTATATGAACCACTTAGTTCACTTGAAGACATAATGTAATTTTTTATTTTTACATAATCTACTGCTGATACTAATCCATCTCCATTAACATCTCCATATATAACTATTCTAAATGATTTTGTTTCAGTACCATTAGATATATTTACTATATCACCTGTCCCTAAAACAGTAGAATCTTTTTTTTCTATAGTTTTATTGTTACTATCTACACTTGTAATTTTAACAGTTACTTTTTCATTATTATTTTTTAATTTTGATATTAATGCTCCTGCAGATGTACCTATTTTGATATTAGATATATAATCATTACTATACTTGTATCCAGCTTGATTTATTATGTCAACTATTTTAGATTGTTGTTCTTCATTTTCTTTTTTAGCATCATCTTCAATTTTTGTTTGTGTATCTTTATCTACTGATGTTGGTAGTGGTGAAGCACTATCTGGCATATTATTATATACTGGTATAATAAATTCTATTTGATTATCTAATAATCCATCTATTTTAGAATATGCATTATAAGTTGCTACACCCTCTTGTTTTGGTGCTAAAACGTTAGTCATATATTGATTTGAATAATTACCAAAAATATTACTTGTTACATTAAATTTTTTAAAATACATTGTATTTTGTTTTTGGTTAATATAACCCCTAGCTATTTCAGAGGCTCCCTCTTTTATAGATTTTTCTATTGTATCCCAATTTCTTTTTGATGCATATTTAATTGCACATTCAACAGGATTTTTACAAGATGAATTTGCACCTAAATTGTATACATTATAATATGATATATCATTAATTTTACCAGTTCCATTTGCTGAACCACTTAATTTTCCATTCCCTAATACTATTTCTTGTCTTGAAGAAGCTGCTAGTGAAATAGGACTTATACTATTTCCATTATACGTTGCTGCATCTATATATGTACTAGCATATTTATATAAATCTGTATTTTTAAGTACATTTTGTACTACTTCTAATGTTTGATATTTAGAATTGTAACTTAAATTTTCAAACATAAATATTTCTTTTTCTACTAAGAAATTTCTAGGATCAAGGTAATAAGCTACTGTACTACTATTAGCAGCATACCAGTTACTTCCTTCCCTTACAATATATGTTTTATTTATTGGATCATATGAACCATTATCTAATGATATATATTGTTTTTGAGAATCCATGTTAGTAATTTGTATATAACTAATACCAACTACACTTTCATTTTTTACTACTTCTTTCCAATCTAAATTTGTTTTATATGCAGTAAATACCCAATTTGGATGTGCTTCCTTTAATACTGTTAATTTTTCAAAATAGCTTTCAGGAAATCCAGCCTTTGTAAATTCATCTTTATATTTTGATACATCTATATTAGCTTTTACGTTATCAGCACATACATAACCAGTTTGTGTTTCACCTTTTATATCTTTTGCATTTATTTTATAAAAACCTGTTTTACAACTATCTATAGTTGATACAATAATCTCATCATAATTTAGTATTTCTATTTCTTCTGCACTATCTATACAATGAAGTCTTCCTGGAGCTCCATAATCAGTGCTTGCTTTTCCATTTACTTTTACCAAGCAAGAATCTAAAGTTATATTTGGTCTACTTGTAAATAAAGTATTTGCTTTTATTACATAACCTTTTATATTTTTTGTTATTTCTACTTTTGTCTCTGTCTTTGATTCTTGTTTTTCTACAGCACTTACGTTATAAGGTAATAATAAAAAGCATATAGTTATTAATAATAAGCTAATATATCTTTTCACATTACCACCACCTTATCATACATATTAATTATATCAAAATCATATTATATATTCAAGGTGGGTTTTGTAAATTGTCAATTTATGTCAAAAAAGGAAAACCATAAACACTATAGTTTTCCAATGTATTATATATATAATACAATATATAATATGTTTTAAAATATAAAAGATGACGATTTAATAAAAATGTGTTAAAATGATGATGGTGATAATATGGATAAAAACTATAAAATATTAATTCCTAAATATTTGACTTATGCAAGAATTATTCTTACACCAATTATCATTCTTTTAGGAATTATGAAATTAAATTTATTGATGTGTATTCTTACTATACTTGCTTCTTTAACTAGTATAGGTGATACTATTTTAAATAAATTATGGAAAGTTAGTTCTAATAAAAGGACTAAAATAGATTTATTTGCTGATAAAATATTTGTTTTAGGTATAACTTGTTATCTTATGTTTAAATATCGTATTTTAATTACTATTTTTATTTTAGAATTGATCATAAGTATTATTAATATTTATTTCTTTTATAAAAAGAAGAAAATTCATGTTATTAATTTAGGAAAATATAAATTGACATCATATATTATATGTTTAATACTATTTATTTTAAATAATATGAAAAATATTTTAACACTTTGTAATGGTTTTAGTTACATAACAATTAATTTACAATTATTATCTATTTTAGAATATGTAATTTACTTTATTGACTTTAACAAACCTACTATTAATAATAATAGTATGCATAGAGAGATAATGAAAAACCATATAGATAACGAAATAATGAATGATTTGGATAAAACCAAAGTATTAGATAATATTAATAATTTAGATAAAAAAATTTATGATGTAGAAAATGATATTTAATATCATTTTTTTTAACTTGTTTTTCCTTTTCTCATACTATATTATGAGAGGAAGTTATTATGAATAAATTTAAAATTTGTGTATATGCTATAAGTAAAAATGAAGAAAAATTTGTTGATAGATGGTTTAATTCTATGAAAGAAGCTGATGAAATTTATGTATTAGATACAGGTTCTAGTGATAAAACTGTTAAAAAACTTAAAAAACTAGGAGTTCATGTCTATAAGAAAAAAATAACTCCATGGAGATTTGATATAGCACGTAATTTATCTTTAAAGTTAGTACCTAATGATACTGATATATATGTATGTACTGATTTAGATGAAATATTTTTACCTGGTTGGAGAAAAAAACTAGAGGATAATTGGAACAATAATACTAGAGCTAGATATACCTATAATTGGAAATTAGATGAAAATAATAAACCTTTAATTTCTTTTTATACAGAAAAAATTCATTCTAAAGGTTATAAATGGATTAATCCTGTTCATGAAGTATTAAGTTGTGATTTTAACGAATCTTGGGTTACTATTGATGATATAGTTTTAAATCACTACCCTGATACTTCTAAATCAAGAAGCAGTTATTTACCACTACTAGAGTTATCTGTTAAAGAAGATCCAAACAATGATAGAAATATGCATTATTTAGGAAGAGAATATATGTATTACCACAAGTGGAATGAATGCATTGATACATTAATTAAACATTTAAATTTAAAAACTGCTACATGGAAAGATGAAAGATGTGCATCTATGCGTTTTATAGCTAGAGCTTATACTGAATTAAATAGATATGATGAAGCTAAAATGTGGTTAAATAAAGCTATCAAAGAAGCTCCTTATTTAAGAGATCCCTACGTTGAAAGGGCATTACTATCATATAAATTAGAAGAATGGAATGATGTAATATATTACTCAAATGAAGCATTAAAAATTAAAAAACATCCTAAGACATATATTAATGAAAGATTTAGCTTTGATTATACAATTTATGATCTAATTGCTATAAGTAATTACTATTTAGAACAATATGATGAAGCTATAAAATATTCTACTTTAGCATTAAATATGGAACCAAATAATGAAAGATTAAAACAAAATCATGAAATATATTTAAAAAAAGGAAACTAATGTTTCCTTATTTTGTTATATTATTTTCTGGTTCTGAATTTCTTTGACTATTAACCATACCAACTATTTGATTATAAGCACCCTCATATTGTTTTAATCTATTAATTTCTTGTTTTAAACTTTCCATTTCTTGTAGTAAATTTGTTTCTCTATTTTTTCCTTCTTCTCTTAAGGCTTCCATATTTGAGTTCTGTTGATCTAATAATTGTTTTTGTGAATCAACTGTACTTTTTAAATCGGAATTTTCTTTTTGTAATTCTACATTTTGTGATTTTAAATCATTTATTTCATCTTTAGATTTTTTTGCCTTTTCTGATGCTTCTAAAGCTGTATTTTTAACACCTTCAAGCATTGTCAATATTTCACCTTTTTCTTCTTCTGAAGATTTTATTTGCTGTTTTAATGTATTATTTTCTGTTTTTACTTGTTGAAGTTCTTCTTCATATATTGAAGATATACCACTAGTTAATTGATTAACAATTGCTTCAACACTATATCCAAATTTATCTACTGACTTATCAACAATATTTTGTTTTTTATTTTCTAAATCTTCTGTATTACCTACTATACTTGAATTTGTTTCATAATGATTTATTTCTTGTTGAGATTGACTTAAATCGATTTGTGGTTCAACTTCTTGTGGTTCAACTTCTGAATTTGATTCTAATGTAGCAGTTTCTGCTTGTACAGGTTCTGCTGGTATATGTTGTGAATCTTGTTCTACTTGAGATGGCTCTACGTCTGATTCAGATTGAATAGTTTCTCTATCTTGTTCATCAAAATCTGTAGTTTCAGTATTTACATCAGATTCCGGTAAAATAGGATCTAATTCAATACCCTGATCATAATCTGATTCTTGGGGAACAGATTCCATACTCTTGACATCAAGCATTCTTTTTGCTTCAATTATATCTTCTTTAGCTTTTTCTATTTCATCTAGATTTGATTCTATTTTTTTATTTTCTCCACCATTTTTAATAGCATGTGCCTCATATACTTCTTTTAACTCATCTAATTTATTATCAATTTTATTTAATTTTTGTTCTGAGTTAATAATTTGTTCATTACTCATTGATACACTACCATATATTTTTTTTAATTCCATATTTAATTCAAATAAATAATATTTTTTAATAACATTAGCTATTGCCATAGGCATATTTGCTTTTTTAGGTGGTTTTTCTGATGAAATTGTCATTTGATCAACATTATTTTTTAATGATACTAAATCAATCATACTTAAATTTGGAAGTTCTTTTTGAAATTGGGATTTAACTTCTGCAGGACTTTTATCTCTACTTAATCCGATAACATTTAATGCTTTTAATTCAATTTCTTGATGATCTTCTTTAGTAGTTTCTTCTAATATATATTCATTTTGATTAAATCTTAAAGTTGCTAAAGTAAAAGTTCCTTTTTCATTTTCAGTTTTATCTAAATCAGTAGTATATACTATATATCTTTTGCTAGTTAAATTATCAATATAAGCTAAATATACTTCTGCTTGTACTGATTTTGTTCCATCACTTAAAGTCATTATTGTTCTTGATACAGAATCATCTTTTATTATATTTTCAATCTTTTCTATTCTTTCCATAAGTACTCTCCTATCATACTTTCCTACTATATTAGTAGTATAACATAAGTACTAATTTTTTACAAGAAAAAAACAAGTAAACTTGTTATTTTTTTAATATCTATTTTATTTGTTTATATGGTAAATTTTTTTTATAAACTCTATCTCTATCTATAAGTACAAGTGGAGTTTGTTTAAACCAATCTGGAAGGTTTTCTGGATTTTTAGTATCAGCTTCTAAATAAGAATCTAACAAATAAGCATTGGTTCCGCATTCACCATTTATTAGTGTATCATTTAATACATATCCACTTTTATCTAATTCATTTTTCCACATATTGAATATATTTGGATCAATATTAGTTGCTGGTTTGGTTAAGTATTTTTGAACTTCTAATCCTAATTCTACTACTCCATCACTATTTCTTATATATTTTTATTCTTCATTTTTTAAAATTAAATACAGTCTTGGACATATTATTTTTTCATAAGACCATTTGAAATTAATAAATTTAAATACATAATCACCTATTAGGTAACATGCAGCTGTTGATCCACCATTTAAAAATTTATATCTTTTACATTCACTCAAATCTAAATATTTAGTAGTCCATTCATATAGGATTGGTAATAACTCACTATTTAATATTCTTTTGTTAGTATATTTTTCTGTGCCATATATACTTATTAAATTTTTTAATTTACGTGTTAATTGTTCACTTATTTCTTTTTCATATTTTTTAAACAAATTTAAATAATAACTATTTGTTGTTTTATAATATAAATCAATATTACTTTCTAATTCATCATTATCTCTATTATATAAAAGTTCTGCTAAGGTATTTTTATCATAATTATTTAATATAAAATTTCTTATTTTTATATATTCATCATAATTATGTCCTTTAATGTTTACTGCTAAGGAAGATATATCATTCATATCCATATATTTAACATTATTCTTTTCTTCAAACATACTCATTTGTTTATAACAAGGTATTATATTTGATAAATAATCTAATATATTGGGGTATGTGTTTTTAAATAATTCATAATCATATTTTAATAAATAATCCATAAATAAAAATCTAGTATGTAAATTTCTATGTGATTTAAATTTATTTATCAATTCACTATTTTTAGTTGTTAATATATAAAAGAAGACAACTTTTAGTTTATTTTCATCTAATATTTCTGGATGTCTTAATACTAAGTCAATTCCATAATTAGTATGATTTAAAATATTGAATAATTTATTTTGATCAATTCTATCATATAAATTATATTTTTCTAATAAATAACTAGTTTCTAAATTAAATTGATTCATATCATATATAATATCAAAACAGAATGATGGATATATATCAATTATTTGATATATAAATGATTTAATTAGTTTTATTTTATCATTATCATTTCTAATATAATTTATTAAATTATTTCTATCATATTCTCTTGATAAAAAACTATCTAAAAACTTAACTTTACCATTTCTTAATTCCTCAGTGGGACTAAACATAAAAACACCCCTTTTAATAGTAATTTATTATACTTAAAATTAAGTAAAAGTCAAATAAAAAGGATTATTTTTTCATAATCCTTAAAGTATTTAAAATAGTAAGTAAAGTTACACCTGTATCAGCAAATACCGCTAACCACATATTTGCTAGTCCAAATACACTTAGTAATAAAATTATTACTTTTACTAGTATAGCAAAGAATAGATTTTGTTTAATAATATGTTTAGTAATTTTAGAAATATTTATAACTTTCAATATTTTATCTAAATCATCATTCATTAATACTATATCACTTGCTTCTATAGCAGAATCAGTTCCTACTCCACCCATTGAAATACCAATATCTGCTCTTTTTAAAACAGGAGCATCATTAATGCCATCACCAACAAATATTGTTATACCACTACTAGATATTTTTTCAAATTGTTCAAATTTATCAGTTGGTAACATTTCATATTTAGTTTCTTCTATACCTAATTTATTACAAATATTTAAAGCAATTTCTTTTTTGTCTCCAGTAAACATATAAGTTTTAATGTTTAATTTTTTTAATTCATCTATAGTTTCTTTAGCTGAATCTTTGATACCATCATTAATTGTAATAGAAGCTATATGTTTAGAATCAATATTTAAATGTAATATAGCATCTTCCTCACAATTACATAAATTTTTATTACCAATAGATATTTTTTTACCATTTAATTCAAATATAATACCTTTACCATCTATTTCTTTATAATTTTTAATATCTTTATTGTCTATTTTATCATCTGTTAGTTTTAATATCGATTTAGCTATTGGATGATTCGAATAAGATTCACCTTTTGCTAAAATAGCAATAACTTCTTCTTTAGAATATGATTTATCTAATATATCTATTTTAGTTACATTAAATGTTCCATTAGTAAGAGTTCCAGTTTTATCAAAAATGATATTTTTAGTTAAACTTAAAGCATCTAAATAATTGCTACCCTTAATTAAAATACCATTAGAACTTGCTACTCCTATTCCAGTAAAATAAGAAAGTGGTACAGAAATAGCAATAGCACAAGGACAAGATATAACTAAGAAAGTTAAACCTCTATATATACTATCAATTAAAGAAACTTTAAAAATTGGTAAAACGATTACTAATAAGATAGCTAAAATCAAAATAATTGGAGTATATACTTTACTAAATTTAGAAACAATAGTTTCTGTTTTTGTTTTTTTATCAGTTGCACTTTCTAATAAATCTAATATTTTAGCAACTGTTGAATCAAGAAATATAGAAGTTGCTTTTATTTCAATAGCATCTCCCATATTAATACAACCTGATAAAACTTGATCGTTAATATTTTTTTCAACTAATTCAGCTTCACCAGTAAGCATTGAAGTATCTAATAATGTTTTACCATTTGTAATAATTCCATCTACTGGCACTTTTTCACCTTTTTTAACTACTAAAATATCATTTATGTTAATATCTTCTACTGCTACTTTTTTGATACTTTTATTATCTTTTTTATTAGCAAATGGTTCTTTAATATCCAATAAATCTTTAATAGATTTTCTTGAATTATTAATAGCTTTTTCTTCTAGTATTTTACCAACCATATATAAAACAATTACCATCATTCCTTCCATTACATCACCTATTAAGAAGGCTCCTATACAAGATATTGTAATTAGAAAATTTTCATTAATTGTTTTACTTTTTATTAATAACTTTATAGCATTTATAAAAGTTCTATATAAAAGTAAAGTATAAGAAATAACATATAAAATTGTTTTATATATACTGGGAATATTTAAAAAATATCCTAGTAAACAAATTAATATAGCTATAACAAGTATTGATAAATGATATTCTTTTTTAACTTCGATAGCTTCACTAGAAACACTAGCATCGGGTTCTATCTTTTGAATTAAATCATTTAATTCTTTTATAGTAAATTCATGTTCTGATTCATAAGAAAGTTTAGAAGTACTAAAATTAACTACTACATTTTTGAATAATTCATTATTATTTAATGATTCTTCTACTTCTCTAGCACAATTAGCGCAATCTAAATTATTTATATTATATTTATATTTTTTCATAATATCACCTACTATATTATACTACTCATTACCTTTTAAACTACTTACCATATCAATTTTATCAACTTTTTTAGATAATTTGTAAGAAACTATATAAGATACTAAGAATGTACCTAATAAAGCTATTAAGTAAGTGCTGATATTAATATGAACACCAAAATCAAAATTATCATCTAAACATGCTTTAAATAACCATGATGTTAAATAGTATCCGCTTGGTAAACCAATAATTATTGATATTATTGTAATCCATATATTTTGTTCTATAAATATTTTTCTTATTTTTTTATCTTTAAATCCTAATACTTTTAGAGTTGAAAATTGATATTGTTTTTCACTATATGATAGTATACCCATATTATAAATTATAATAGCACCTAATAATATAGCAAATACAATTATTATCATAATCATTGTTTTCATCATTGATAACATTGATTCCATACTTGTTTTTAGTGAATCAATATTTTGAATTAATTCTATTCCTTCAATTTCTTTTATATTACTTAAATCATTATTAGTATAAATAGAATCCGGACTATATTTTAATCCTAAATTTTCTAGAAATTTTCTAGTAACTGTTATATTTTGATTTTGTGGATCTTTATTAAATCCTATTATTTTTGATTCATAATATTTTGAATCACCATATATATGCCATGATATAGTATCTCCTACTTTTAAATCATTTAATTCAGCAAATTTATATGTTACATAAATTCCATCATTAGAGTCTAGATTAATAAATTTATTATCTTTATCTTGGAATCTAACTAAATGGTTAGCGTCATTAACAAATATTGTATTTGATATTCTATTACCATTTTTATCTTTATATTCTATACCTAAAGTTTCACTTGTAGAATTACCATATATATTTATTAAATTATTTAAATTATCTTCACTTATATTTTCTCTTATAGTTAATTTATAATCAAAATTATATAAATCTTCAAATTGTAATTTTATAAAGTAATTCATACTATTTAACATACCAAATGCACAAACTATTAAAGCAGAACATCCTACTATACCAACTATACCTGTTACAGTTCTAAATTTGTTTCTAATAATATCTCTGAAATTCCATTTAGTTGAAAAATTTAACTTTTTAAATAAACCCTTAGTTGTAATATTTAAACTACCATTTTTTACTTTTGGAAGTTCTTTTCTTAAAGATTCTGCAGGTATCTTTTTTAATTCTTTACGACAGGTTAAATAAGTTATGAAAGAAACTACAATTACTACTAACATAGCTACTACATAGCTCATTATATTAACTACAGGTACACCATTTGGTACTTCAAAGAAAGACATTTCTAGATTTAAGAAAACACTTCCTATAAAGAATCTTCCAAGCAACAAGCCACATATTGAAGCAAATAATGATATAAAGAATCCATAACCTATATAATGCATTGATATTTTTCTTTTTTTAAATCCTAAAGCTTTTAAAGTACCTATTTGGAGTTTTTGTTTTTTTATAACTCTTGTCATTGTTGTTATTACAGATAACATAGCAATAAATAAGAATAATCCTGAAAATATGCCTACATAAGAAGCGCCTTCATCTATTTCACCCTGATACATAGTATAAGATGTTGTATCTTCTATTTTAATGATCGCTAGTGC
Organism: uncultured Bacilli bacterium; assembly: GCA_934122215.1. Taxonomy (GTDB): domain Bacteria; phylum Bacillota_I; class Bacilli_A; order RF39; family UBA660; genus UMGS1498. The sequence continues at coordinate 16,971 of CAKOWF010000018.1, forward strand.
ATTTTTAATATTATCTTCTATATCATTTTTAACACTATTTACATTATCTTTATTATTAACATCTACCATTATGTAATTATATGGAATATAGTCTTTATAATCAAAATTTGGTAAATATATTTCTACTAAATCTTCATTTATATTTAAATTTTTTAATACCATATTTTTTATATAACTTTCTGGTATTTCATTATATGACATATAAACAAATCCAAATACTTTTCTATTAGGTACTAATTCAGATTCATCTTTTATATCATATAAGTGATCTGGTACATTTATTAATCCTAGAATTTCTTCTTCTAAAGTAAATGTATCATATTGAATTTTAATAGTATCCCCTACATGTAAATTATTTTCTTTAGCATAAAAATTATCTAACCATACGCCTTTTTTATTTACATCAAAAGGTATACCATCTAATACATACATTTTTGATATATTATTTGATTCTATAAAACTAATTAAATAAGTTTTATCTAAATCATCAGCATCTACACCAGTTAATACTAATTTTCTTTCAGCATCATTTACATTATTTAAAGATTTTATTTTTTCTAAATCTTCTTTTGTTAGATTTTCACCCATTATATTTAAGTCTTGTAAATTATTTTCAGTATAGAATTTATCGGCAGCATTTATCATACCATCCATATATGCTTCTATACCAGAGTACACCATAACTCCTATTAATACCATTAAAAAGATTGTTATAAATTGTGATTTATTTTGTAATATATCACGGATCATTTTTTTCTTTAACATATTACCACACAACCTCATCTATTTCTTTTGGCTTTTTATTTATTTCATTACTTTCTACTTTACCATTTTTAAGTCTAATTACTCTATCAGCTATTTCAGCTATTAAAGAGTTATGTGTAACTATTACTACAGTATTTTCACCATTATTGGCATCACATTGTTTTTTTAGTAGTTTTAATACTTCTACTCCAGTTTTTGAATCAAGTGCTCCTGTTGGTTCATCACATAAAAGTAAAATTGGATCTTTAGCAATTGCTCGTGCTATAGAAACTCTTTGTTGTTCTCCACCTGATAATTGATTTGGAAATTTATTATAATGTTTTTCTAATCCTACTTCTTTTAATATTGTTTTAGCATTCTTTGGTTTTTTAACAATATCTTTTACTATTTCTACATTTTCAAGTACAGTAAGTGTTGGTAATATATTATAAAATTGAAATATAAATCCAACATTTTCTGCTCTATAGTTTGTTAATTCATTATCGTTATAACTAGATATTAAATAATCTCCTACTTTGATTTTACCACTTGTAGGTTTATCCATACCACCTAGTAAATTTAAAAGTGTTGATTTACCTGCTCCACTTGGGCCTAAAATAACAACAAATTCACCCTTATTGATACTAAAATCAACACCATCCAATGCGTTGTATTTTTTTTCTCCTACAACATATGTCTTTTTGACATTTTTAAAACTAATTAATTCTTCCATAATTCATCTCCTTAAATATGATATTTATTTCACATTTCTAATTTATTATATATTCATCATATTAATAAGTCAATACAAATATGAAACTTTTCTCATATTTTGTTGTAAATTTTTTTAATAAGCTGTATAATATCATTTAAGGAAGTGATACTTATGTCAGAAATTAGAATTCCAACTCAAAAAAGATCTATTGAAAAAAGAGAAAAAATTATTGAAAAAGGTTTTGAATTAATGTGTAATAATGGATATTTTAATACTAATACCAGTGATATTGCTGCTTATGCATCTGTTTCTACCGGTATTATTTATCAATATTTTAATGATAAAAAAGAAATTTTTATTGAAGGAGTTAAAAATTATTCTGATAATATTATGTTTCCTATTTTGGATGTATTAAAAAATCATAATATTAAAATAGATAATTTGGATGAATTATTAGATAAAATGTTAGATGTATTTATAAAAAAACATACCTTAACTAAAAAAGCACATGAAGAAATGATTGCTTTATCTCATTTAGATGATGATATTGCTGAAATATTTCATGATAAAGAAATTATTACTACTCAAAAAATTGTTGAAGTCTTAAATAATAATGGCATTAATAGTCCTAATTTACTTGAAAAAGTTCATATATTAATAGGTATTGTTGAAAATTATTGCCATGAAGTTGTTTATCATAAACATAGTTCATTAAATTATGATATTATGAAAAAAGAAGTTATTAATATTATTACTAATATAATAAAATAGTATTGAAAAATTCAATACTATTTTATCTTTATTAAAACATATATACTTTCTATTAAATTAATTATTTCTGTTATCAATAATAATATTCCAGCTAATGTAGTTATAACTATACTAGATCCAAATGGATTAATAATTAATACTACTCCTAATACAATCATTAAAATTGATATTAGTACTAAACCTATAAAACTACTGCCTTCTACTGATATTAAGTTTATTGATAATTGTAATTTAAATAAATTACTTACTATTATCCATACTCCTAATACTATTGGAAGTATATTTATTAAATCTAATCTAAATATAAATACTAATATACCATATAGAATTGTTGACATACCTATTATTAAATCTAAACTAAATAGTCTATCTTCTCTACTTGTTGTAAAATAAGTTATAAAACTACTAACACCATTTATAATCATGATAACTGAAAAAGCTATAATAATTCCTTCTAGCGATTTAATCGGATTTAATATTAATGTGATTCCTAAAATAATCATTAGTGCTGAAATAAATATTGAATATCCTTCATATTTTTTGATATAATTTCTTATCATAAATTCCTCCTACTATTATTTTGTACAAATAAATTTATTTATACTTACAAGATTATTGTAGATGGTTTTTATATAACATTCAATATTAAAAAATATAGATTGTTTGATATTATACATATTTATTATTTTTGTTGATTAATGGTATAATTATGTTAGAGGTGACTTGATTGATTAGTTTGTTAGATATT
>CAKOWF010000019.1 GCA_934122215.1 uncultured Bacilli bacterium
TCTCCAAAGTGAAATCCACCAATTACTATTTCATCAAAGTCGCCTAATTGTTCTATTAAATATTTTTCACTAGGATATTTAATATCTTTATCTCGCTTTTCACTACCATTTTGATTATAACCACTAGCTTGTTCAAAAGTTACATCAGTATAAATTATTTTATCAGTAGGTAAAGGATTAATTCCGTAAATATTTTTATCTGGATACATTGCATAAACAATTTGATATCCTTTTTCTCTATACCTTTTTTGTATACATTGATTTAATACTTTATATGGATTTTCTCTTTCCATTTGTTGTAAATATTCTTCTGAAAATTCAAAAGAACGATTGTATTCATGAACAGGATATAAATACAAAAATATCTTTTTCATAAGTAACCACCTAAATATATTTTATCATAATTTAACCATTTTTAGCAATAAAGTATATTTACTCATGTATCAGTTTAATAACAAGTTTTATAAATTTTCCTGTTATTTAATGTCTGTAAAATTAGATCATTAACCACTTTGTTTTTAAATATGTTCTATATGAAAAAAATTCTAATGAATGTATAGACGCTATCATATATGGTACTGTAGATGACTTTTTGTTTATTACAAGATATGAAATTGACAAGATAATATTTTCAAAAAGAAATATTTATTCAACTGGAGTTCATTTTGCTAATTTATATTGTCAACCCATGACTAGCAATTTAAATAATAATCCAAAATATGATAAAAAAAGATTTTGTGTTCAAATAAAATGGTATAGCATCTTTGATGATGTTATTGAATACATGAATAATAAAGTGACTAGTAAAAAGATGTAGTTTAATGGTAAAAATATTTAATATTTCTGTATTGATATTTTATACTTTCCAAGCTGACTGCGTAAATTAATACAAAAAAACAGACTATATAAAGTCTGTTAATTTCATATGGAGCAGATGATGAGAATCGAACTCACGCAGTCAGCTTGGAAGGCTGAGGTTCTACCATTAAACTACATCTGCACTTCAGTAGGCACTTTTAATTATACTATAATTTATGATAATGTCAATATAAAATTTAACAATTTAATTAATTTTAAGTAACATAATTCAAAATGCCCTTGTATTTAAAGAATTTTTTATTTAATAAAATTTTCTATTTCTTTTCTTAAAACATAACTTTGATAAATATCCATCACAGAATAAATCATAATAAATATACCAACAATTCTAGTAATTGTTAAAGTTGATGAAAATGGATTAAATACTAAAAATAAACCACATACAAAACTTAAAACAACAGTTACTAACATATTTATATATTTAGGATTATTTTCATTTTTTAGTCTAAATATGTACTCTATTCTTAAAGCACTATTAATTATAATATATAATCCTATTAAAAAAGGAATAAATGATATAACCATTTCATATTTAAAAAACAAAAATATTGAGGCAGTTAAAGATATAATACCGCCAAATAAATTATATCTTTGATTATTATCTTGAATATATTTAATAATAGCATTAATGCCAACTGCAAGTAAAATAACCGCTACTGCATAAGCAATTATAGAAATAACTGTATCAGGCTTAATAGTTAAAATAAATCCTAAAATAAATAATAATACTGATGAAAATATATTTGATTTGAAAAATTGATTGATTTTTTCCATACTTCACTCTCCTATTACCAATTTTACCATAAAAATAATTTTAAATAAAGAGAAAAAAAGATTTTTAATCTTTTATAATTCAAACTGTGAATTATATAATTCAGAATAAAAACCTTTTTGTTTCATTAACTCATCATGATTACCTTGTTCGATAATATTACCATCCTTCATAACCAAAATTAAATCAGCATTTTTGATTGTAGATAATCTATGAGCAATTATAAATGAAGTTTTACCCTCAGTTAATTTATCCATTGCTTTTGATACTAATTCCTCTGTTCTAGTATCAACATTAGAAGTTGCTTCATCTAAAATTAGAAAAGGTGCATTTTCTAACATACCTCTAGCAATAGTTAAAAGTTGTCTTTGACCAGCTGATACACTATCATTGTCATTTATATAAGAATCATAGCCATTTGGTAAAGTTTTAATAAAATGGTCTAGTCCTACAATTTTACAAACATTCTCTACTTCTTCATCAGTTACATTGTTACGATTATAAATGATATTTTCTTTAATTGTACCGTTAAATAACCATGTATCTTGTAATACCATTGTAAATAATTCATGAATATTTTCTCTAGTTAAATTACTAATAGAAACATCATCAATTTTAATATCTCCTGATGTAATATTGTAAAACTTCATAAGTAAATTAACCATCGTAGTTTTACCTGCCCCAGTTGGACCCACTATAGCTATTTTTTCTCCAGGTAATGCTTTAGCACTAAAGCCTTTAATAGTTGGAGATTCATTTCCATCATATGTAAATGTTACATTTTCAAATTCTATTTTTCCCTTTACTTTTTCTTTATTTAAATATTTTTTAATATTATCTTGATTAGCCATTTCCTCTTCATCAATAAATTCAAATACTCTTTCACTAGCTGCTGCTGTTGATTGGAAAGAAGTCATTGCTTGTGCTATTTGAGAAAGTGGTGATGTAAATAGTCTTACGTAAGCAATAAAGGCTACGATTACACCAAAACTAATATGATTGTTTATTGCTAGTAAAGCACCTACTATACATACAGCAACATAACCAAAATTACCAATAAAATTCATCATAGGTGGCATTAGCCCTGATAAAAATTGACTTTTTCTATTTGCTTCATATACTTTTTTATTATATAAATCGAATTTTTCATCTGCTTCATTTTTTCCATTATATGCTTTAACTACATTAAGACCTGAATAAACTTCTTCAATATGTCCATTTAAATTTCCTAGTTCTGTTTGTCTTTCTGCAAAATATTTTTGAGATTTTCCAAGTACAGCAAACATAAACATAAATCCAAATAAACTTGAGAATATCGCTGTTAAAGCCATTATCCAGTTAGTATAAAACATCATTATAATAGAACCAATAAATAATGTAACAGCACTTACTAAAGTTGCTAAAGAATTATTCATTGATTGAGCAATAGTATCAACATCATTAGTTACTCTAGATAAGATATCCCCTACTGCATGATTATCAAAATATTTTAAAGGTAATTTATTTATTTTTTTTGATATACTACTTCTTAATTTATTAGCAAATTTATTTGAAACATCTGTCATTGATATTGATTCAATATATGTAAATAAAGCACTACATAAGTATAATGTGATTAAAAAGATAGCTATCTGTTTAATCTTATCTATATCCATAAATGGTCTTACAACACTTTTTATACTATCTGGTAAATTGTCAATTTTAGAATATAGTTCACTTGCACTACTTGATTCATTTAAATCTTTCATTTCATTCATATATGAAATTTGATCTTCTACCGAAATTACTACTCCATCTATTTCAATTTCCTTAAAGTTAGGAATTGACCCATATATTGTTTTATTTAAAGTTTCAAAATTATCTTTATTAACTATTAAACCTTTTGATATTTCATCAGTTAGTTTAGATAATTTATTAGGTGCCATTATTGATAAAATAGAACCTAATGCTGCTAAAATAAGTGATATATATATCAAAACCTGATAACTTTTTAATTCTTTTAATAATCGTTTCATAGCTGATTTAAAGTCTTTAGCTTTTTCAGTACTATGCATTCCAGGTCCTGGCATATGTCTTTGATTATTTTCTTTTGCCATTTTCTAGTTCCTCCTTTGATAATTGGGATAATGCTATTTGTTTATATACTTCACAATTTTTTAATAATTCTTCATGTGTTCCCATACCAACACAATTACCATTATCTAATACTATAATTTTATCAGCATTCATAATAGTACCTATTCTTTGTGCTACTATTAAAGAAGTAGCATCTTTTGTATATTTTTTTAATTCTTTTCTAAGAATTGCATCTGTTTTATAGTCAAGTGCTGAGAATGAATCATCAAATATATATATTTCTGGATCTCTTGCTATTGCGCGAGCTATTGCTAGTCTTTGTTTTTGTCCTCCACTAACATTAGTTCCACCTTGAGCTATATGAGCCTCATATTGTTTATCTAATTTTTCTACAAATTCTTTACCTTGAGCCACTTTTATAGCTTCTTTTATTTTGTCAGTTGTTACTTTTTTAGAACCTTTACCATATGAAACATTTGATGATACTGTTCCATTAAACATAACTGCTTTTTGTGGAACATATCCTATTTTATTGTATAAACTTCCTAATTTATAATCTTTTACATTTATTCCATCTATTAACACTTCACCTTCTGTTACATCATAAAATCTTGGTACTAGATTAATTAAAGTTGATTTACCACTACCCGTTGATCCTATGAATGCTACAGTTTCACCTTTATTTGCTTTAAATGAAATATTATTTATAATACATTCTTCAGCATCTGGATATTTAAATGATACGTTTTTAAATTCTACTGTACCAATTTCTTTTCCTTTTGTTTTAGTTCCATCTTTTATATTTACTTCTGTATCTAAAACTTCATTGATACGTTTAGCAGATACCTGTGCTCTAGGTAACATCATAAATATCATAGCAAGCATTAAAAATGACATTATTACTTGCATAGCATATGATGAAAATACTACCATATCACCAAATAAACTTAATTTATCTACCATTAAAGCATCTTTTATTAGGTATGCCCCAACAAAATATATAGAAAGTGTTAACATGTACATTACCAAATACATTATTGGAGACATTATAGCAAATGTTTTTTGGTTGAATAGTTGTTGTTTTGTTAATTTATTATTTACTTCATTAAATTTATTTTCTTGATATGCTTCAGCATTAAAAGCTCTTACTACTCTAATACCATTTAAATTTTCTCTTGTAACACCATTTAAATTATCGGTTAATTTTTGTACTACTTTAAATTTTGGCATTACTATTATAGTTAAAATTCCTATAGTTGTTAATAATATTAATACAGCAATAGCAGTTATTAAACTCCATTCCCAATTTTTATTTAGTATTTTTGTTACAGCCCAAATAGCAGTTATTGGAGCTTTTATCAATAATTGTAATCCCATACCAATAATCATTTCTATTTGTGTTATATCATTTGTAGTTCTTGTAATTAAACTACTAGTAGAAAATTGTTTTACTTCTTGCATAGATAAGTTTTCTACCTTATCAAATAATTTTTTTCTTGTTTTTAAAGAGAATGTTGCTGATATATTAGCAATTATATATCCTACTATTATAGAAGATAGTAAAGAACCAAATGCACATGCTAACATATACATTCCATTTCTTATAATATCTGACATACTGCTTCCTTCTGTTTGTACTAATACAGTTATTTCTGACATATAATCTGGCATTTTTAATTCTAACCAAACTTGTGAAAATATTAAAACAAAACTTATAAGTACAAATAACCATTCTTTTTTACTAAAATTTTTTAATAATTTTAACATATTAATCATTTCCTTTCTCATATTCATTTAAATTTGTTATTAATTTATCAATTATTTGTGTAAATTTATCTAGGTCTTTTTTTGATATGTTTTTTATTATATTTTTTTCTATTTCATCTATTTTTTGTTTATTTTTTAAAAATATACTTTTTGTTTTTTCGTTTAGTATTATTTTTTTTACTCTTACATCATTTTCATATATTTCTCTTTTTATTAAATTATTTTTTTCCATAGTTTGTAATACACCTGATACAGTTGCTCTTCTTAAATTTAAAACATTTTCTAAATCTTTTTGATAAACATCTTCGTTTTGATGTTCAATCATATATTTTAATATTTGAATTTGTGTTGATGTAAGTGGTGGTATATTAATATCACTATTTTCTTTTAATATTGTTCTTACTATTTTTTTGTCTAATTCTTTAATTTTGAATAAAACTATATTTTCCATAACATCACCTATTTTTTGACCCTATATAATAATATGCTAATGAATTAAATTTGTCAATACCCTAACAAAAAAAGAACTTATCTAGTTCTATTTTCATAATCATCTACAAATTCTATTCTTTTACCATTTTTTGAATATCCTAGTACACAATTTAAATTAATATTATCCATACTTTTAAAGATATTGTAATCTACATCGGGATTTATTTCTTTTAATTGTTTTATTAAATTTTTTATTTCTAATCTTTTACTTGTTTTATTTTCCTCTTTGTAATTTTCTTCTGTAAATTTACAAGCACAATTTAAAAATTCTAATTCGTTAAATTTTTTCCAAGATATTACATCTTCTTCTTTTACTAAATATAATGGTCGTATTAGTTCTAATCCTTCAAAATTATCACTATGTAATTTTGGAACCATTGTTTTTGTTTCAGCTCCATATAATATAGATAAAAGTGTTGTTTCTATTACATCATTGAAGTGATGACCTAAAGCTATTTTATTGCATCCTAGTTCTTTTGCTTTATTATATAAGCATCCTCTTCTCATTCTAGCACATAAATAGCATGGACTTTTATCTACTTTATCCACTATATCAAATATGTCACTTTCAAATATTTCTATTGGTATATTCATAATCTCTGCATTTTTTATTATATGATTTTTATTTTTTTCTGTGTATCCTGGATTCATTACTACGTATTTAGCGTCAAATTTAAATTTACCATGTCTTTGTAGTTCTTGAATACATTTTGCTAGTAAAAATGAGTCTTTTCCTCCACTAATACATACCATAATATTATCATTTTCTTTTATTAATTCATATTCACTTACGGCTTTTACAAATTTGCTCCATATTTCTTTTCGATATTTTTTTATTATACTTCTTTCTATTTCTTGATATTTTTCCATACTTACTCCTTTAACAAAATTATTTTACCATATATAAATGTAAATGATAATCATTTATTTAAAATTAATTTTATTATTAACAAATTTGTTTTTGATTAAATTTCTTCATTGTAAACCATATATGAAAAATTTTAAAGTTATTTAACTACCAATTTACTACTTTATAAATAGAATTTAAAATTTTATTAGATATATTCAATAATTTAAATATATGATATAATAATAAACAACTTTAATTTATTGAGGTGATGATAAATGTATGAAAAAAATTCAAATTTTGAAATACTTTTGATGAATGCAATCAATAAATGTAACGGGATGTTTGTAGAAGATATTACTAAAGAGTTTCAATTGCTCTATCCTTTTACGACAGAAAATATTGCAGGTTATATAAACAATTTTAATTTATCTAATGGAACATTATTAACTGTTGGATCATCTGGTGATCAAATTATAAATGCAAGTTTATTTGATTGTCAAAATGTAACTTGTTTAGATATTTGTCCGTATACAAAATTTTATATTTATTTAAAAATAAGCTGTTTACTTGAATTAAGTAAAAATGAATTTTTAGAATTTTTAAGTTATAAATATAAAACATTTAGCGATAATAAATTTGCTTTTAATAATGACATTTATAAAAGAATCATATCTACTTTAAGATTATTAGATTATGAATCTTATTTATTTTGGGATGAATTATTTTCAAACTTTAAGGGATTGAATATAAGAAAAGAATTATTTTATTTTGACGAAAATAAAACAGAAGTGATAGTAGGATGCAATCCTTATTTGCAAAGTGATATATCATATGAAGAAACAAAAGCAAAAATAAAAAAAACAAAATTAGAATTTATTACTGACGATGTATTTAAAGTAAAAATGAATAAACAATTTGATTCAATATGGTTATCAAATATTGGAACATATATTTCGAGACATTTTTTGAAAACAATGATAGATAATGTATCAAAAAATTTAAATAATAATGGGTTACTTCTTATTAGTTATTTATATAAAACTATTAGAAATACTCCATATCAGCAAGATTGGAGCCCAATATATAATCTAGAAAAAACTTTTGAAATATTACAAGAATATAATCCTCAATTACTTTCATTTGTAGGTGTTGATGGAATAAAATTTAATGATAGTACAATAAAAGATTCAATATTAGTTTATAGAAAAAGTAAATTTTAATAAAATAAAAATGTGCTATATATTTCATGCTAAACAATAACGATATTAGCAATAAAAAAATAGACACTCTTCAACATTGATAGAGTGTCACACACTTTTGTGAGACGGCATTCACTTATAACATTGAATGTTCCTCTTTTTTTATTTTATGCAATATTACTTGCTGAATACACATTAACATATATTTAAAATTTTTCAACATTTCATATATTTTTACCATCTTACAATATTATTACTTTATTAAAACTAAATTTTATAAATTTAATAAAACTACTTGATATACGAATGTATGTTTGATATATTATTTATAGGGACATTTAATAGTTGGGTGATTTGCCAAACTTCTAAAAAGAAGGGAGGCGATATTATTAACAAGAAAGATTTTTTAATCTTTGCTTTAGTAATTCTTATCTTCCTATTAGTATTATTACTATTTATAGTTTTAATCTAAATATGAAAAATCACCTAACTCAGCAATGATTTAGGTGAAACCTATATAGGCAATCACTCAACATGCACAATTGAATGTTCCCTTTTTTATTTTATGCAAGATTACTTGCTAAATACATATTAACATATATTTAAAATTTTTTCAACATTTCATATATTTTTATTTTTTTAAAACTAAATTTTTAGCATTTAAATTTTCTTTATACCAATTAATAAACTTTTCGGTAGCGCCTATTTCTCCTCTATTTTTTCTTTCATCTTCAGTCATTTCAGCTAAAGTTTTATCATAATTTTTAGGAATAAATACTTTCCATAAATTTGATTTAGCTTGTACTAAATCATTACCCTTTACTTCATATGACAAAAACCCTTCACTTTTACCATAAAAAGTTTTATAATTTTCTCCATCATAGTAAGTCAAACAATCTAGGAAAAAACAATATCTATCTTTAACATTTTTCATAACATTTAATAATTCCTCTACATTGTTAGCTACTCCAGATCTTTTTACAAATGCTCCCGGATAATTTGGATTATTTGGATAACTTCTAATATAAAAACCTGAATCTACTACAAAAACTGGTGAATTTAATTTTAAATAAGCTTGTCTGGCTTTATCTTTACTTATTTTTTCTATATCATTTATATTTAATTCATCAGTATCACATTTATAATAATTTATATCTATATTATATTTTTCAAATTTTTCTTTTACTGATATATATTTTCCATAATTTCCTGTTACATATGTTACCATAATTACATTTCTCCTTTAAAATAATATAATTTTTTTACAAGAGGTGAATATTCTATTTTCGATAAATCTATTTGTTTATTTTCAGCTAATTTTTTAGTTAAATACATTGATTTAATTGTTGCATAATAATCATTATCAATTACAAAATCATCACTATAATACTTTTCTATTTTAACTATTTCACTATAATATTTACTTAAATTTTCTAGCAAAAGTTTATCTAATTCTTTTGTATTTTCATAATATATTAAACCATTGTGTGATTTATATGATGTAGTTGTTCTACCATGACAATAATCATATTTATCATGGATAATTGGAACAGCTATACCAGATTCAACCATTGTACTTTCTAAATAGGTAGAAGCAGTCAAAGTATCATATCCAGTTAGTATTTCATATATATTATTACTTTTAATATTTATATTTTTTGATTTTTCAAACATATCTTTTAAAATTAATTTAAAACAATTAATTTCTAAATTTTTATAATAATTGTATAAAATTGTCATTGGCATAAGTGTGCTAGCTAATGAAATAAAACTATGTTCACTTTTTAGTGATGAGTTATATTTTATATTTTCTACATTTTCATATTCCCTATTTCCATTAGTAAATAAATATATTTTTTTGTTATTTTTTAATAAATTTTCTATTGTATAACCTATTCCACTATAACTAAATATCATTATATTATCTATATTATTTAGGCCCATATAATTTAAATCTCTTGAACTTTTTACATTTGACCCATTTAGTATTTTAGATGCGAAAGTAGCTACTACTTTAGAACCACCTGATCCTATAAAAACTGTATTATCTTTTATATTTTCTAATTGTTTTTTAATTTTAATTAAATCTGTTGTTTCTAATGTATCAATTATTCTATCAAATAAAAGTTTAAAATTTTCTTCCATAAAACACCTCCAAGTAGATATTACTACTTGAGTAGGTAATATGTTGTCAACTTAAAATTTTTCTTCTAATAATTCTATTTTTCTTATTCTTTTTAATTCAAAATGTCTCATATCGCATCTTAAATTACAATATGCAGCACAAAACCATCCAGTATTATATAAAAACATTTCTATAGGATTTATTATTCTTTCATTTTCTCCTTTATTATAAGAATAATAAGTAATTTTTACCTTTCTATGTTCTTTTATTGCCCTAGTTAAAATATTGTATTTATTTAATGTTTCTTTTTCCAAATTAAGTTCTTTACTTTCGGATTTACTTCCAATATATATCCCTCTAATTTTATCTTGTAATAAAATTAAATTATTTTTTAATTCTTCATTTGTTTCTTCTTTAATATATTTATCTAACATTTTATAATCTTCTGTTTTGAATTTTCTATATGGAATTCTTATCTGTTGATTTAAAACATATCCTCCATATGGTCCCATAATAGTATCTATATATATTCCAGACTTTTCCAATTCCTCTTTATATATTCTAACCATTCTGGGTGTTACTTCTAGAATATCAGCTAATTCATTTATATTATATTTTTTACCGCTTGCTAGTAAATTTAATAATGTTATTGTATTTGAAACTTTAGACATTTTACCACTTCCAATAATATAGATATTATATCATAAAAAGAAAAAAAGTTAGTAAAAAGCTTAATGGTTACATTATAAATAACTACACTATTTTTATTTAATAAAAAGACAAATGAATTTGATTTATCTAGAAAAAATATTCTAAACGTTTCATAAAGATATGTCTCAAAAAGAAATTGTTCAATATTTGATTAATACAGATCCAATTCTAAAAGCTACTTATAAATGTTATCAAGGTTTAATTAATTCATTAAAAGAAAAAGATTTTAACAAGTTTAAAGCAATAACATTAAATCAAAATAAAAATTTATCTTTAAAAATGAAACAAGCATTAAGATTATATAAAGAAAATATTAAATATATTGAAAACTCATTTAAATATGATATTAATAATGAATTTATAGAATGTACTAATAATTTAATTAAATGTATTAAATTTTGGCTATAGAAAATATGATCATTTTATATCTCATATTTTCTTAATTAAAGACATTATAAAAGGATGATTTTTATCATCCTCCATATTCACAATTCATTTATCAAATCTATTGCCTACCAACATCATTACGAAAATACTGACAGTTTAATCTACTATATTTATCAATTTCATTTCTTCTTCTGTAAATGAATAATTATATGCTTTAAATAATTGAATATATCCTTTAAAATTAGTTCCTGCTTCAGGAGATCCATCATATGCTGCTTCTGTTCCTAAATACATAGGGCGATTACTATTAACTAAACCACTGGTGCTTTCATATTTTCCAATCAATTCGTTATCCAAATAAAATTTCAATGTACTACCATCATATGTAATTATAGCTGTATATAAATGATTTAATTCAAGAACCTGAGAAGTAATTGTTCTGTAATTTCCTCCTATATAAGCCATTGCTGATACGGCATTATTACTATCCAAAGTTAATCCGTTTCCACCACCCTGATAGTCAGCAAATATAGATGAATCATTTTTGGTATTTTTTTCATCTAAACTAAATTTCACAACATATGTATATTTTTTTAAAGAAAGGTTAATAGATTTGACATAATTGTCTATTCCATTAAAATATAATCCTTTATCGGTAATTGTTGCCCCTCCGATAATACCATCATAACCATGACCTGTCAAATCAATTAATTTATTATCATTAACATTTTTATAATTATAAGCTACTAATAGTGGTATATCGCGTAAATTACCAGTTTTACTGCTATACTTATTTTGCAAGTCTGTATGTATCTTCAATATTTCTTTTTGATTTAAAGGTCTTTTATAAACACTAGCATAGTATATTGCACCATATAAATAATTACTATCATCTATAGAATTATTGCTTCCAGGCTCTGCCCCTAGGGAAAAAGAAGCATTATTCTTTGAATCAATATAATTATAATAGTTTGAACTATAGTCTTGTAATTCACCATTTAAATAAAATTGATAATTTCCTGATGAAAAAATAACAGATGCAGTATAAACTTTATTAAATTCTATATTTTCTTTTGAGTATAATTTTACATAATCTCCAGAATAGCACTCAGAAACAATTTTTTTTGTTGTTTTATCATATATAATATCACATCCTCCTTGTTCAGTATTTGATATTATACTTTGAACACCATTATCAGTATCTCCAAAAATTCGAAAAGTCGCTGTAAAAGTTAATTTCGATAATTCTTGATGTGGAATTTTAACATAACTTTTAGTATAATCCCCACTAAATAATAAACCATTATCTGATATTTTTACTTGATTCATCATACCATCTATATTATTTGGACTTTCATCCTTTAAAGTAGTATTTGTATTATTTTTATTGTTATAATTATATTCGAATAACAAATCCCTATTTAATTCTATATCTGGTCTTTTAAAATTATTTAAATCAACCTCATAATTATTTTTAATTTGTTCCTTTGTTAAAACTGATGAATAGCCTCTTGCTGATAATAAATAGCCTTTGAAATATTCGGATGAAGCTGTACTGCCATTCGGATTTACACCAAGCATTAAAATTGTATTGTAATTAGGATATTTTATGTTTTCTCCCGCATATTTTCCTATTTCTTCACCATTTACATACATAATAAGCAAACCATTATTTATAGTTATTGAAGCTGTATATATTTTATATAATTCAATTCCTTCAAATTCTACAGTTCTATAATTATTATCTATATATGCTTCACAAATAATTTTATTTTTTTCTAAGTATATTCCAAATCCACCTTGTTCATAATTTGCAATTATAGTTGAAATACCATTTTTATACTCTTCTAATCTAAATGAAACTTCAACTGTAAAATTTTGATAATTAAATTCTTTTATTTTAGCATAACTATTTGTACCATTAAAATATAATCCATAATCATTACTTATTGTTTCTGTTAATGTAGCATCATAATCACCACTTAAATTCTTAAGTAAATCATCAGTATTATTAGAATTACTATATTTATATATAAATGAATCTATTATATTAGAATCAGTATAGTAATCTTTTTGATTATTTTCTTCATTATTTAAACCACATTTACTAGATTTTGTAGCACTTGCTTTACTATTTTCGTATATAACTTCATAACCATTAATACACATGATTGCATTTACTACATTACCACTTTTTACCTCAAAAGTACCACTCATTGGCTTAGAGCCTTTAACTTGAACTTCAATATCATTAACATCATAAGTTCCGTCATTTAATACATTTCCTAAATTATTTGTGCTATCAAGACTAATTTTATATTCAATAGCATCTATATATCCCAAAGCACTTGATTCTGCTCCTCCTTTTTTTGCTTTTTCTATTACTCCTAATATCATTGGTGTTGATATTAAGACTATTATAGCTAATATCACTATTACTGCTAGTAACTCTATTAATGTAAATCCTTTTTTCATAATATTCAACTTCCTATCTTAATTAATTATAAAATAATCTGTAATAAATAGCAATAATTTTGTTCATTAATAATATAAAGATACCTTTATTTTAAGGTATCTTTTCTACTATAGAAATCTTCAATTAATAATTTTAGTATATTTTTTATTATTAACTATATTTATATTTAAAATTTCTAAATTATCAATTGATTCTAATTTTTTAATACATTATATATAAATAAAATTATAAGTTGAAACATTGAAATCAAAATTTAAAAATAGACATAGTTTTTTATTTTATATAATTCTAACAAGTAAATTGGTTCTATTTTATAAAAATTAATTGATATTTTTCTTTTTTTCTAAAACATGTCTTTTTTCATCAACATTATTTAAATTTAATGTTTCAAAAAATATTGTTAACATCATTTCAACTGCAAGATTGCATTCTTCTGCAGTTTCACTATAATAAATAAATTTATTTTTCTTGTAATATTCAACTAAGCGTTTAACTGCATCTTCTACATTATCAAACTCCGCATAATCGAATTTAACATTTCTATCAATAGTATAAAACTTAAATATTTTTTTATCTTCCAAAGTACATTCTTCTAAGCATATATCTCCTAATCCAAAATCAACACTAACACCTAATCTTGGTAAAGAATATTGCATATTTAATTCTTCTCTTAATCTTTTATATATTATATTATTATTTTCTAAGGTAAAATATTCTTGTTTATTATCTGTATGTCCTATAATGTCATCAAAAGGTAAATCTGTTACCTTAACTAAATTACATCCTTTATATTCTACTTTCGCAAATTTAATTTTTTCTTCTTTCATAACTATTTTCTCCTTTATTGATTTTTCTAATAATTTATTCATATAAATTATATCTATACTTTTTTTAAAACATGTGTTTTAATATCAGTTAATTTGATATCATCATATTTTTTATAACTATTAATTATATCTTCAAAATTTTCTGTAGTATAAAATATATCTTGATATTCATCAATATTTTGAAGTTGTTCTTTAGTTAATTTTTCAAATTTATCACTATAACATAAATCATTACCACATAAATAATAAGAACCAACTATATCTTCATTTACTATTCTAATCATAGAATCTGTTGGATTATTTACTAACAAGACATCAACATTTTCCACATAAGATAAAGCATCCTCAATTTCTTGTTTTTGGGTTAAATGTATCAGTTTGTCATATATTTCTTTTGTTACTGAATATACAATAAATTTTTCAAAATCAAAAAAATTTAATGCATCATATAAATTTAGACGCAAAATTTCAAATTTATTACCATTAAGTCTAATTAATTTATCTAATTTATTGTTTTTATTAAGAACAAGATCATTAGTTTCAGACAATATTTGCTTTTCTAATAATTTATAGTTTGCTATTTTAGCATAAAAATCCTGTTTTTCTTTATAAATTTGTTCTTTAAATTGTTCTACATTATTATCAATTGTTAATCTACTGCAAGCTTCTGCCCATAATTGATTATTAACTTCTTCTGTATATTTAAGAGCTTCCTCATATGAATCAAATACAGAATTTACTGTTTTTGAATTGATACACACATTATTTAAATTAAATTGTGGAGTATTTCTTTCAAAAATACATTGGCTATTTAATTGATATGGAAATACAACAACATAATTTTTTGAAATATTTCCATCTTCAAAATATACAGTTGATTCACTCAATAAATAACATTTAGATACTATATAACAAGCTACATTGCGATCATACCCTACTACATTTGATCCATAGCAAGACTCAACTTGTTCTATAATCGGCATTGCTGCATATTTAATTAAATAATTACATTTCATAAAATCCTCCAAAAATACATATTTAAATTAAAATATTAATAAAATGGTGTCCCAGACGGGAATCGAACCCGTATCTAAACTTTAGGAGAGTCTTGTACTATCCATTATACTACCAGGACATACTAATATTATATCATGCATATTTTATTTAGTAAATTAAAAAAGACTAAAGAGTCTTTACCTTGTTATTTGCTGTGTAGCATGAACTATTTTATCTATTTGATCTTGTGCACTACCAATAGTCATATTTAAATATACTTGTATTTTTTCTAAGTCTTCTTCTGTTTTAGCAGCAACTAACATTTGTTTAACCATACTTAAACCATTTTCTAAGTATTGCACACTTCCATCTAGTGCATATTTTTTAACATTAAAATCTTGTATATTACTAAACTCCATAAGTCCTCCTATTTAATCATATTCATAATAAATAACATAAATATATTTGCTGAATAAATTAATTGTTTTTCAAATTTTTTACAGAATTCAAAACTACCAATAGTTTTATCAACTAGTACAACTACCCAACTTTCAGCATATTTAGGAATAGATGTTGTAAATGGAAACATGTGAGAACGAATAATATCAGCTTCTCTTCCATTTATACCATATATTTCCATAGCATATTCCATAGCTTTTTTAGGATGGGTAAATGTTTCAGTAAATTTTTCTTTAAAATTTCTATTTTCTTTACTTATATAAAAGTCATGTAATAAACCTGCTCTAGCGGCATCTACATAATCTAATTTTAAAGCTTTACATATTTTATATGAATAATAAGATACTCTTACTGAATGTGTATATCTAGTAATTCCATGATGTTCTATTCCATTTAATTTATAAAATTCTTTATCATAAATAATGTTATCTATAATTGAAAAATATTGTTCATCTTTTTCTATGTTTGGCATTTTTATGTTTCACCTCAAGACTAATACATTATATCACATTTGACAATATTTTAACATTATTTTTATTTATATTTTTGATAATTTTTTTATTATTTTAAAGAAAGCCTTATATATAAAGAAAAAAGGAACTAGGTTCCTTAATTATTTTCTTTTAATACATCTATAGCTTTACGCATTTCTAGGTCATATTTAACCATTTCTATACCACCAAATAATTTTAAGAATTCATCTTTTTTCATATTATATTTAGTAGCTAAATCTTCTGCTTCTTTTTCAGCTTCTTCATCAGTTACATCTATTTTTTCTAATTTAGTGATTTCTTCTAGTAATAATCTAGATTTAACTCTTTTTTCAGCTTCTTCTCTCATTTGATCTTTTAAAGCAGCTTCATCTGAATTTGTAAATTGATAAAATTGAGCTAAAGTAAGACCTTGCATTTTTAAATTTTCTTCATATTGTCTAATCATTCTATTTAATTCTTCTTCAATCATTACATCAGGAATTTCAACTTCCATGTTTTTAATTCCTTCTTCTAATAATTCATCTATAAAATGATCTTCTGCATGATGTTCTTTATGAGCTTTAATATTTTCTTCTACTTGTTTTCTTAATGATTCTTCATCAGTTATTCCTTCCATTCCTAAATCATCAAAGAAATCTTTGTTAAGTTCAGGAATAACTACTTGTTTAATTTCATTTAATTTTACTTTAAATGTTGCTTCTTGACCTTTTAAATCTTCTGCATGATAATCTTCTGGGAAAGTTACTTTTATTTCTCTTTCTTCACCATTTTTCATGCCAATTAATTGTTCTTCAAATCCTGGAATAAATGTATTTGAACCAATTGTTAGAGAATAGTTTTCTCCTTTGCCACCTTCAAATGCTACTCCATCTTTAAATCCTTCAAAGTCAATAATAGCTATATCATTATTTTCTAGTGTTCCTTCTTTTGTAACGTTTTCAGCATATTTATTGCGCATATCTAAGATAGCTTTATCTATTTCTTCTTTTGTTACTTTTACTTCTTCTTTTTTAACACCTAATTTTTTATATTTATTTAATTTTACTTCTGGTTTAGTTATTAATATAAAATTAAATTCTACATATTCTTTTGAAATAGCTTTAATTGCTACATCTGGTTGAGCAACTAATTCTAAATCTTTATGTTCATCTAACATTTTAGTATATGCACTTTGTAATACATGATCAGCAGCATCTAGCCATAATGATTCTTCTCCATATTTTTTGATAAATACTTCTTTTGGAGCTTTACCAGGTCTAAAACCATCTATTTTAGCTTTTTTATTAGCTTCAACAAATGCTTTATCTATTGCTTCTTCCCATTCTTTTCCTTCGATTTTAACAGTATATTCTAATTTATTTTTTTCCATAATATTCCTCCTAATTACAATATATATTATAACTTATTTTAGTAAATTTTAAAAGTATTAAATTTAAAAAATATCATTTATTATGATATTTCTAATATTTCTACTTGATATTTTCCATTTGGGCTATCTACAGTAACTAGTTCTCCTTTTTTTGAACCAATTATTGCTTTAGCTATTGGTGATTCATTTGATATCTTGTTATCAAATGGATCTGCTTCCTTACTACCAACTATTGTATATGTATCAACTTCTCCATCTTCTAAATATTTTAATGTAACAGTTGTACCTATTGATACTTTATTAGTGTTTACATCTTTTATTACCTCGGCATTTTCAAGCATTGCTTCTATTGAAGCTATTTTTCCTTCTACTTCTGCTTGTTCAGCTCTAGCAGCATCATATTCAGCATTTTCACTTAAATCTCCTAAAGCTCTTGCTTCTTTTAATGCTTGAATTACTTCTGGTCTTTTTTCATTTTTTAGATAGTCTAATTCTTTTTTTAATTCATTCAAACCTTCTTCAGTAAGGTATGTTGTTTTCTTTTCTGGCATATTGTCCACCTCTTCTACTTAACACTCAAAATAATACTATACATTTTAGTTTTTGTCAACTTTTTTTAATCTTAACATATCGTATTTCTGTAAATTTGCTTCTACTTTTATTTTTACTATTTGTCTTGGGTGTCTTACTATTTCTATTATATTTTCTTCTTCATCGTATATGTTATTAAATTTATATTCAATATCTTCATGATTTGGTCCAAATATAGTACATTCATCATCTTTTTTGAAGTAATTTCTTTGTTCTATTGTAGCTAATTTTGTTTTAGTATCGTAGTCTAATACTATACCTAAAAATTCTTGATTACTTAATTCTTCTCTTCCATTATAGTAACTGCAACTTTCATCCTTTTTATTATTAAAAAATTGTATTACTGAGTCCCTATTAGCACAATTTCTCAAAATATTTTCTAAATTTTTATCATATTTATATTCTTTATTTTGTAAATAATTATCTATCACTTTTCTATATGTACCAACTACTGTTGCAATATAATATATAGATCGCATTCTTCCTTCAATTTTAAATGATTTAATTCTCATATCTATCATATCATTTATAACTTCTAACATTGATAAATCTTTGGCACAAAAAGTAAAGTCTTTTTCTCCTATTATTTTTTTGTTTTCTTTATTTAGTAGTTGATAATCCCATCTACATGTTTGGGCACATCCACCTCTGTTGGCATCTCTTCCTGTCAAAAAATTTGACATAGCACATCTACCAGATATACTTGAACACATTGCTCCATGTATAAAGCATTCTATTTCTATATCAACATTGTTTATTATTTCTAATATGTCTTCTTTAGTAGTTTCTCTAGCTAAAACTATCCTAGTAACACCCATCTCTTTATAAAATTTTGCCATTTCTTTATTCATAGTTGATGCTTGGGTAGATAAATGAACTTCTAAATTAGTTGTAGTAAGTGCTTTTTTTATTATATAAATATCACTTACTATAATAGCATCTACTTTTAATTCTTCCAGTTTTTTTAAATATTCATCTACTGCTTTTACCTCTTTATTATGTAATACTATATTAACTGTTACATATACTTTTTTGTTTAATTTATGAGCAAATTCTACTGCCTCTCTTATTTCTTCAAATGTAAAATTAATGGCATTAGCTCTTAGTCCTAATATTGGTCCTCCTATATATACAGCATCTGCACCATATATAAAGGCTATTTTTAATCTTTCTAAATCGCCTGCTGGCGCTAATAACTCTGGCATATTTCCTCCTACATTTAGTTATATTTTAGACTATACTATGTTTATTGTCAATAAATAAAAGACATATTAAATGTCTTACTTATATAATTTAACTACATCTTTTATTTTTATATCAGT
>CAKOWF010000020.1 GCA_934122215.1 uncultured Bacilli bacterium
GCTTATATTAATATTATTATCTTTACAATATTTAGATAAAGGTATGCCATTATAGAAATATTTGCTTTCTTGCATAATAACACCACCAAAACTTTGTTATATATTTTATCATATTTATTGCAGTTTTAATGCTTATATTTATAAATTATTCTTACTCAAATTATGTATACACACGCTAATTGATATGTCAATTTGCAAGTGTGTTTTCTAAATTGACATAATCATTTTAATTTTATAAATATCTAAGCATAAAATTAAGTATTTTAAAACTCGAACCTTTTATAGTTCGAGTTTCCTATCAATCTGGTGCCGGTTATAAGAATCGAACTTATAGCTAATCATTACGAGGGATTTGTTTTACCATTAAACTAAACCGGCATACTTAAATTATATCACAAAATTAAAAATATATATTGAAATTTAAAATAAATTATAATATAATAACAATAGTTTTAAAAAACGAAGAAAAAGAGTAGTAATAATTAAATTTATTTTAGAGATAACATGGTTGGTGAAAATGTTAATAAAAAAATTATGAACTTGCTTTGGAGTTGTATATAGGAAATGATATACCGTTAACTGCGTTAAAGTAATAAGATAGTTCTCTATGAAGTAGGGTGGTACCGCGTATATTATGCCCCTATAAAATAGGGAATTTTTTGTTAAGGAGGAATAATATGTATAATTTTAGAGAAATTGAAAAAAAATGGCAAAAATATTGGGAAGAAAATAAAACATTTAAAACAGATAGTTGGGATTTTAGTAAACCAAAATACTATGCATTAGATATGTTTCCATATCCTTCAGGAGTAGGATTACATGCAGGACATCCAGAAGGATATACTGCTACTGATATAGTATCTCGTATGAAAAGAATGCAAGGATATAATGTATTACATCCAATGGGATTTGATTCATTTGGATTACCAGCAGAACAATATGCTATAAATACAGGAAATCATCCAGCAGGATTTACAGAAAAAAATATAGAAACATTTAAAACACAACTAAAAATGTTAGGATTTAGTTATGACTGGGATAGAGAAATATCAACAAGTGAACCATCATTTTATAAATGGACACAGTGGATATTTAAGCAATTATACCTAGATGGATACGCTAAATGTATAGACATGCCAGTAAATTGGTGTGAAGAATTAGGTACTGTATTAGCCAATGATGAGGTAATAGATGGTAAAAGTGAAAGAGGCGGTTTCCCTGTAATCAGAAAAAATATGAAACAGTGGGTAATTGATATTCCTGCTTTCGCAGAAAGATTGCTAGATGGTTTAAAAGAGGTAGATTGGCCAGAATCAACAAAAGAAATTCAAAGAAATTGGATTGGTAAAAGTATAGGAGCACATGTAAATTTCAAAATAAAAAATAGTGATGAAACATTTACAGTATTTACAACTCGTTGTGATACATTATTTGGAGCAACTTATTGTGTACTAGCACCAGAACATAAATTAGTACAAATTATAACTACAGAAGAACAAAGAAATCAAATAAATGAATACATTAAACAATGTGCATCAAAATCAGATTTAGAAAGAACTGAATTAAATAAAGAAAAAACAGGCGTATTTACTGGTGCATATGCGATAAATCCAGTAAATGGAAAAGAAATACCTATTTGGATATCAGATTATGTTCTATCAACTTATGGAACAGGAGCTATTATGGCAGTTCCCGCTCATGATACTAGGGATTATGAATTCGCAAAAAAATTTAATATAGATATAATACCTGTAATAGAAGGTGGAAATATTGAAGAAGAAGCTTATACAGGTGATGGATTACATATTAATTCAGAATTTTTGGATGGATTAAATAAAGAAGAAGCAATTAATAATATGATTAATTGGTTAGAAGAACATAAATGTGGAAAGAAAAAAATAAATTATCGCTTAAGAGAATGGATTTTTGCTAGACAAAGATATTGGGGTGAACCAATTCCAGTAATTCATTTAGAAAATGGAAAAGATATTGTATTAAATGATGATGAGCTTCCATTAGTATTGCCAGAACTAGAAGATTATAAAGGAAAAAATGGAAAAGCACCACTAGAAAATGCTACTGAATGGGTAAATGTAGAAGTAAATGGAATAAAAGGAAAAAGAGAAACATCAACAATGCCAGGAAGTGCTGGATCAAGTTGGTATTTTCTAAGATATATTGATCCAACAAATAAAGAAGCTTTAGCCGATAAAAAATTACTAGATCATTGGATGCCAGTAGATTTATATGTAGGTGGACCAGAACATGCAGTAGGACATTTATTATACTCAAGAATGTGGAATAACTATTTATATGACAAAGGTATTGTCAATGTAAAAGAACCATTTAAAAAACTAGTTCATCAAGGTATGATATTAGGATCAAATGGTATAAAAATGGGAAAAAGATTTCCAGAATTTGTAGTAAATCCAAATGACATAGTAAGAGATTATGGTGCTGATACATTAAGATTATATGAAATGTTTATGGGACCATTAGAGGCAGACAAACCATGGAATAATGATGCAGTAGTAGGCTCAAAAAAATTCTTAGATCGTATATGGAGACTATATGTAGAAGAAAATATAATTACAGAACAAGAAAATAAAAATCTAGAAAAAATATATCATCAAACAATAAAAAAAGTAACAGAAGATTATGAAAGTTTAAATTTCAATACTGCTATAAGCCAAATGATGATATTTATAAATGCTGTATATAAAGAAAATACATTACCATTAGAATATGCTAAAGGATTTATCAAAATATTAAACCCATTATGCCCACATATTACAGAAGAAATATGGCATGAGGTATTAAAACAGCAAAATACATTAGCATATGAAACTTGGCCTATATATGATATAGAAAAAACAAAAGAAGAAAAATTTGAAATGGTAGTACAAGTAAATGGTAAACTAAGAGGAAAAATAGAAGTAAGTATAGATACTACTAAAGAAGAAATGGAACAATTAGCGAAAACTATAGATAATGTCAAAATGTATATAGAAGGTAAAGAAATTGTAAAGGTTATAGTAATACCTAAAAAATTAGTCAATATTGTTATAAAATAAAAACTCAAGAAAATCTTGAGTCTTTTTAATTAGTTACCCCAAGCTCTAGCTCCGATGATGATAACTAATAAAATGAATAATACTAATATGATAGCAGCACCGTATCCAGCACCATATCCATATCCGCTTCCGCCACCATATGGATTGCATCCACAGCCATTACCATATCCTTGGTATCCACCATAGTAATACATAAACACCCTCCTATCTAGGTCTAATATATTTTATTAATAATAATATAATTGGTTAATAAAAATGACCCAAATATATTTAAAAAAAACAAAAACTATGTTATTATTGTAGTGAGGTAATAATATGAAACTAATAAATAAAACACTTAAAGATATGGATAAAATATTATTATTAATAACAACACTGTTATTTATTTTTGGTTTATTTAATATTGTTACAGCATCCAGTAGAGCAGCTGTAATAAGATATAACACTTCACTATATAGTTACTTTTTTAAACAATTAGTGTCAATTATAGTAGGATTGGGTGCTACTATATTTATACTTAAAATTCCAACTAAAAAATATGGGTATTTTGGTGCTGTCTTTTATATAGTAGTATTATTTTTACTTTTATATGTATTATTCTTTGTTGCTGAACAACAAGGTAGTAAAAATTGGATAGTTATAAAGGGATTTGGAACAATTCAACCAAGTGAATTTGCTAAACCAGCTATGATAATAATGGTTAGTTTTATGTTTGAAAAAATGTTTAAAAATTTAAGAAATCCAAATATTAATCACTATAATTCAATTGCTAAAATATTATTTATTGGTGGTTTATATCCAGCTATTATATTCTTATGTAAAGATTTAGGTACAATGATAGTTATAACAGTTATATTTGGAGTATTATTTATAACAAGCCCTATACTAAAACAAGAAAAAATAAGGATTATAGGTACTGTTATATTTGTTGGAATATTAATATTATTATTTAAAGGTTCTAGTATTTTCACTCCAGCACAATTAAGTAGATTTAACTTCCTTGATCCATGTAATGATTATTATGAAGGTGGATATCAAATATGTAATGGTTTTATAGCAATAAATGAAGGTGGACTATTTGGCAGTGGAATAGGAGAAAGTAAGCAAGTATCATATATTCCAGAATCCCATACAGATAGTGTATTTGCTATAATTGCTGAGGAATATGGATTAATTATATGTACTTTAATTTTTCTAGCATATTTAGTAGTATTTTTTAGAATATTTAAATTAAGTTCAAGAACTAGTACTATTAAAGGAAAATATATATGTTTAGGAATAGGTGTATATATATTTTTACACTTTTTAATAAATTTAGGTGGATTATTTGGAATAATGCCATTAACTGGAGTTCCATTACCATTTTTATCATATGGAGGTTCATATACATTATCTCTTATGATATCACTAGCTATAGTACAAAGAATACATATTGAAACAGAAAGAGAAAAAATAAGGGTATAAAGAAAACATTCTAATGAATGTTTTTTTGAATAAAAAAAATAGAAACTGTCCCCCTGAGAACAGTTTCATAAAAGAATAAAAAGGGGTTGGCTAGTGTGATACTAGCGCCAACTTAATTTCTCAAGTTGGTGCTTAATATACTAACTTAAAATGAATAAAAAGTCAAGTTAAAAAATCAAAAAAAATTAAATATTTAAAAATAAATGAAATCATGTTATAATATATAGCCATATAGGGGGATTTATGAATACAAAAGAAATATTAAATCAAATTGAAAAAGTAGATAAAAAAATAATGGATATATACGAATTAATAAAAAATAAAGAAATGTATAGTGAATCATATGAAAATGAAAAATATGAACTAAATAATCTTATAATGGTAGAAGATTATTTATATTCAAAATTAACTTCAAAATTAAGTTCTGATGAATTATATGAAAAAATTTGTATATATAATTATAAAATAACAGAATCAAAATTAACTTTTGATGATTTAATAGAATATCAACAGTTAAATTTATATAATAATAAAAAAGATAAAAATATAATTGAACAGTTTATATATATTAGAATTTATAATAAATTATTTGATTTATGTAATATAGATAAATTAGATAGTTATAAATATGTTGATGAATTAACAGATATATATGTACCTGATAATATAAAAACATATATTAATTTGAGTCAAGAAAAATATATAAAAGAAGTAATGTCAAAAAAAGAAAGAGTATTTGCTTTTAATTATGATGTAAAAAAAGAACTAATTGATAGAGTAGATTTAGATATATCAATAATTCAAATAATTTTTTTAGAACTAGGTTTAGAAAAAACTATAAATAGTGGATATTATATAGAAGAAATATATGGTGAAATTTTTATTAATAAAAATTTAGAAAAAGAGGTATTATCGTGTGATTTTGATATTGATAAACTATTTGAAGAAATATATCTTAAAGAAGATCCGAAAACATCAAATCAAAAATTTTACTATTGGTATCGCAGTCGTAATGCATTTCTTATTTTAGAAAATTTATTAATTAGGTTTTCATCAAAATTTAAAGATAATGATTTTTTACCAAACAATCCATATTATTTACTTAATCAAACTAAATATGAAATTTATTTATTAATTATAAATTCCTACATGATGTTATTAAATGTGGAAAATTATGAGCAATTTAAGTTAGATAGTACTGAATATATAAAAAAGTTAAAAAATACAAATGGTATGAGTAATATAGCCAATAATTTATCAGCAAATATATCAGAAGAAAATTATCAAAAACTTAAAAAAATTATGTATTTATGATACAATATTATTGGTGATAATATGTATTATATAAAAAGATTATTTTCAATGAATTATAAACAAATGTTAGATGTTATTGATAAAGTACATAAAAGAAGCGGTAAAAGTAAAATATATTTATTTTTTGATATGATAATATGTTCTTTAAAATATCAAGCTGGATATATGGATTATTATGTATTTAATTTTGAAAATTTAAAATCAAATATAAGAAAAACTTTTATAACTAGAGGTATTAATAATAACTATATAAGAACTATGAATAATAGAGAATACTATCATTTATTTGATAATAAAATAGAATTTAATAAATTATTTAAAAAATATCTAAATAGAGATTATTTAGATTTAAATAGTTCTACTTTAGAAGAATTTGAAACTTTTACAAAAAAACATAAAGTATTTATGGCTAAACCAGTAGATTTACAATGTGGTAAAGGAATAGAAAAAATAGAAATAGATTCCAAAACAAACATAACTAAGTTATTTAACAAATTAAAAGAAAATAAACAAATTTTAATAGAAGAATATGTACTTCAACATTCTAAAATGAATGAGTTATTTCCTTATTCAGTAAATACTTTAAGAATAGTAAGTGCTTATAAAAATAATAAAACAACTATTCTATTTAGAGCTATAAGAATAGGTAATGGAAAAAATGTTGTGGATAACTTTAATCATGGTGGAATGTATTCGGTTATAAATGAAAAAGGAATTATAGAAAAACCAGCTATAGATAAAAATGGAACTATATATGAAGTACATCCAGTAACAAAAACAAATATAGTAGGATTTGAAATACCATATTTTAAAGAAGCTATTAAAATGGTAAAAGAAGCATCAAAAGTAGTACCAGAGGTTGGCTTAGTAGGATTTGATATTGCTATAACAGAAAAAGGACCTGTAATGATAGAAGGAAATCAATTACCAGGATATGACATATATCAATCCAAAATTCATTTAAATAGTGATGGGACTGGAATGAAACCATTATTTGATAAAGTAATTTATGATAAGGATACTAAATAACTAGTATTCTTTTCTAATTTATTATATAATAATTAAAGGTGATAATATGAGAGAAAAATTAGTTAATTTATTAAATAATTCATATAGTCCATACTCAAAATTTAGAGTAGCTGCTATAGTAGTTATGAAAGATGGGAAAGAATTTAATGGAGTAAATGTTGAAAATGCATCATATGGAGCTGCAATATGTGCTGAAAGAGTCGCAATCACTAGTGCTGTAGCTAATGGCTATAAAAAGGGAGATTTTGATACTTTATATGTAATGTGTGATAATGAAAAAATTGGAATGTGTTGTATGATATGTAGACAAGTAATAAGTGAATTTTTTAAAGAAGATTCAAATGTCGTAGCTATGAACCCTAATGGAGAAACAATAATTCACACAGTAAAAGAATTATGTCCATATCCATTTAACGATGAGGATTTAAAATGAGAAGTGGATTTGTAGGAGTTATAGGAAGACCAAATGTTGGAAAATCAACACTAATAAATCATATAATAGGTAAAAAAATAGCCATCACATCAAATAAACCACAAACAACTAGAAATATAATTCAAGGAATTTATAATGATGATGAAACACAAATTGTATTTGTTGACACTCCAGGAATACATAAACCAAATCATAAATTAGGTAAATACTTAAATGAACAAGCTTACTATACAACAGGTGATACTGATGTTTTATTATTTGTAGTAGATGCTAGTGTGAATTTAGGTACTGGTGATAAATATATATTAGAAAAAATAAAAGAATCAAATAAACCAGTAATACTAGTATTAAATAAAATAGATAAATTAACGCGTGATGATATTTTAGTTAAAATAAATGAATATAAAGATTTATATAATTTTGCTGAAATAGTACCAGTATCAGCTATGAAAACAAGAAATATAGATACATTAATAAAAGTTTTAAAAAACTATTTACCAGATGAAATACAATATTATGATAAAAATGATATAACAAATAAACCATTAACTTTTACAATATCAGAAATTGTAAGAGAAAAGGTTTTTGAATTAACAGAAGAAGAAGTACCACATTCATTAACCTGTGTAGTAGAAAATATGGAAAAAAATAATAATAGTTATTTAATACAAGTAGCTATTATAGTTGATAGAGATTCTTTAAAAAAAATAGTTATAGGAGCTCACGGTTCTAAAATAAAAGAAGTTGGTATAAGAGCAAGAAAAGAATTAGAGGAGTTATTAAATAAAAAAGTATATCTTGAAACATATGTCAAAACAATAAAAAATTGGCGAGATAAAGAAAAATATTTACAAGAATTTGGTTTTAATGAATTTCAAGATGAGTAGGGGGAGTTTTATGAAATTATTAAATGATAAATGTGAATATGTATTGAGAACATATTTATATAATTCAACAAATTATACAGTTTATGAAAAAATGCTAGAGGAATCTAAAAAATATCAACAAGAAATAAATCAACAAATAAATGAACAGCTTATACAAGAAAGTTTATTAAATCCAAAAGAAAATTATTATATTTTATTTTATATAATGTATTTTGAAATTAATTTAACAAAAGAGATAAATGAAACAATCGCACTTTCTTTATTAAAAAATATGGATAATGAAATAAATCCTATATTAACAATTTTAATGTCTAATTTAGAAATTTCAAATAAGGTAGTTAAGTATATTTTAACTATTACAACTGATGAATATATAGAAGAAAATTTTAATAAATTAGGTGAAAAACCATTTGATTTTAGATACCACATTTTAAAGAGAAAAGAAATAAGTGAAGAATTAAAAAATGAAGTATTAAAAAAATATCAAGTATGTTATGATTTTGATGAAGGTGATGAAGCAACTCAATTATACTACGATATATTATTTGAAATAGAATCTAAAAATATAAAAACAAAAGAAGAATTAGAAAAATATAAAGATTTAGTAGATGAAATAAGATGTTATAAAATATTAAAAAAGATGAATAAAAAATTTTAAAAATATCACTATAAAATAGGTGATAAAAATGAAAAAGAAATTATTATGGAATTTATTTAAAGCAACAGGTAAGATAGAATATTATTTAAAATATCAAGAAGAGAAGAATAAGGAGATTTAGGATGGATAGAGTAGTAATTGTAGGAAAAACATATAGACATTTTAAAGGAAAAGATTACAAAGTTCTTTGTATAGCCAAAGACTCTGATTCTGATCCAGAAGATTTAAGAGAAGTGGTCGTATATGAAGCATTATATGGAAAACATTTAATTTGGATAAGAGGAGTTGAAGATTTTTTAGCTCCTGTAGATAAAGAAAAATATCCGAATGCAACTCAGGAATATCGTTTTGAATTAGTAAATGAAAGATATTGAAGGAATAATTTTAAAAGAACAACCATATAGTGAAACAAGTAAGTTATTAAAAATAATAACAAAAGAAGGTATCATAGACTTAATAGCTAAAGGATCAAGAACTCTAAAAAGTGAACTTAGAAGTGTTACTACTAAAATGACTTATGGAGTATTCCACATTCACTACAAAGAAGATAAATTATCCACACTAATAAGTGTAGATGTAATAGATAATTTAAAAAATATTAAAAAAGATATTACTAAAATAAGCTATGCTAGTTTTTTAATAGAGTTAGCTAGTCAAGTAATAAAACAAAATAGTAGTGAATCTATTTATACTATCTTAGTATCAGCACTAAAAAAAATAAATGAAAATTATGATCCCTTAATAATAACAAATATAGTTGAATTAAAATATCTAGATTATTTAGGAGTAATGCCTATATTAGATGGATGTGCTATATGTGGAACAAAATCAAATATAACAACTATGGCAGGATCACGTGGTGGTTATGTATGCAATAATTGCTATACAAATGAAAAAAAAGTAGATGAAAAAAGCATAAAATTACTTAGAATGCTATATTATGTAGATATAGATAAGATATCTTCAACAAATATAAAAGAAAATATCAAAAAAGAAATAAATGATTTTATAGATGAATATTATGAATTATACACAGGTTTATATTTAAAAACTAAATCATTTTTAAAAAACTTAAATAAAATATAGGAGGTATTATGGAATATATTTATTTAATTTGTCCAATAGTAGCTTTAATAACATGCCAATTATTAAAATGTATTATAGAAACTATAGAAACAAAAAAATTTAACATTAAAAGACTTACAAATGGTAATGGAGGAATGCCTAGTAGTCATACTTCATTTACAACTTCACTTACTATGTTAATAGGTTTTAAATTAGGTTTTACAACACCAATATTTGCTGCTTGTTTTGTATTTACTAGTATAATTGCATATGATGCAATGAGCTTAAGATATGAAAGTGGAAAACATGCAGAAGCAATAAATAAATTAAATAAAAATAAAGGTGTTTTATTAAAACAAGAATTAGGACATAAACCTGTAGAAGTAATGGTTGGAATAGTATATGGAACATTAATTGGTTATTTATTTTCTCTTATTTAAGAGATTTTTTCTTTATTTTTAATAATTAATTTGATAAAATAAATTCGGTGATGAAAATGAAAAAATTAATAATGATTAAATATGGTGAATTAACTACAAAGAAAGCCAATCGAAAATTATTTATTAATATCTTAGATAATAATATAAAAAAAATACTATCAAATGAATTATATACATTAAAAAAAGATAGAGTAAGAATGTATATAGAAAGTGATAATATCGATTCAATTTCACAAAAATTACAAAAAGTATTTGGAATACATAGTATAGTTGAATGTTATTCTGTAGATAATAATATAGAAGAAATTGAGTCTACTGTTTTAAACTTAATTAATAATGTAGAAGGTTCTACATTTAAAGTAGATACTAAAAGAGCAGATAAAGATTTTCCAATTCATAGTATGGAATTTAATAATAAAATTGGTGGCTTAGTATTAAAAAATACATCTTTAAAGGTAGATGTACATAATCCTGATATAATTATACATATAGAAATAAGACCAGAAGGAACATTTATTTACTTTAATGAAATTAAAGGTATTGGAGGATATCCTGTAGGTATTCAAGGAAAAGGATTATTAATGTTAAGTGGAGGAATAGACTCTCCAGTTGCTGGATATCTAGCACTTAAAAGAGGTGTAGATATAGACTGCTTATATTTTGAATCTCCACCTCACACTAGTATAGAAGCTAAAAATAAAGTGGTTAAATTAGCGAGTATAATAAATGCATATTCTGGAAATATAAGAGTATTTGTATTACCTTTTACAGAAATACAAGAAACTATTTATAAAAATGTTGATGATACTTATATTATAACTATTATGAGAAGATTTATGTATCGTATAGCAGAAAAATTAGCTATTAAATATAATTCAAAAATAATTATAAATGGAGAATCAATAGGACAAGTAGCAAGTCAAACATTAACTAGTATGTCAGTAATAAATGCTGTTACAAATATGCCAGTAATTAGACCAGTAGCTTGTTTGGATAAATTAGAAATAATTGATATAGCTAAAAAAATAGAAACATATGAAACAAGTATATTACCATATGAAGATTGTTGTACAATATTTTTACCTAAACATCCAGTAATAAATCCAAGTTTAGAAAAAGTTTTATACTATGAATCTAAATTAAATGTAGAAGAATTAATAGAAAAAGCAATTAATAATGTAGAAATAATATCTTCTCTTAATAAAGAAGAAAATAGTGATTTATTATAGGTTAAATTTACCAATAAAAAAAATGTATTAAAAAATCACTTCCGTACAAATTATTAGTGTACAGGAGGTGAAATACATGAATAGATCAAATACTAATAAAATGGTAGTTCCTGGAGCTAAACAAGCTATCGATAAAATGAAATATGAAATAGCTAGCGAATTAGGTGTTAACTTAGGACCAGATGCTACAAGTAGAGCTAATGGATCAGTTGGTGGTGAAATCACTCGTAGATTAGTTCAAATGGGTGAACAACATTTAGGTGGTTCAAATTACCAAGCTAAATAATAATGAAAATGGACAGAGTTTATACCTGTCTTTTTTTATATATAATTTAAAAATTAAGTAAGATTTAAGTAAGTTGAATTCAAGTAAACTATAAGTCGATTGAAAAAAAATAAAATTACTTATATAATCATCTTAGGATAGGTGATAGAATGAATTATAAAGAAATTGGAATATTCATCAGTAAAAGAAGAAAAGAATTGAATATGACTCAAAAAGACTTAGCTATTAAGTTAAATGTTACAGATAAAGCAGTATCAAAATGGGAAAGAGGATTAGGTTGCCCTGATGTATCAATATTAGAGTTGTTATCTAGTATATTAGGTGTATCAATATTAGAATTATTAAAAGGAAGAATTATAGAAGGAAAAGTAATAGCTGTTACTGAAGCAGATGACTATTTAAAAAATACAATTGATTATTCTAAAAATTCATTTGAACAAAAAATACTAAGTTTAATAACTTTATTAATAATTGGAATAACAAGTTTTATAGTTATTATAAATATTAATCATATTTTATATTTAAACAAAGAATATGAATATGATTTTTCTAATATTGAAATATTAGATGATGTAAATAAAATAGAAAATAATATAAATATAATTAAAAATAAAAATAACATTTTTGAAAATAATGACTATGTCAATTTAATTACTTTATTAGATAGTTATTATAATAAAATTAAAACTAATTCAATTTTAAAATATAATGGAGTAAAAAAATTTAAACTAAAAGATTTAAATAAATTAGACAATGAGTTACCAGGATATTTAGAAATATTATCAAGTTATAATATATTAAAAAAATATGATTTAAAATTAGAAAAATATGAAGAAGTATTAACTATGTCACTTGCTTCTAAAACATTTAGTTTTACCCTTTTATTTAATGAACCATTATTATCTTATAAATATCAATTTTTAGAAACAAATAATGAATTTTACACCAATAAATTAAGTCCAAGAGTTATCGAATTCAAATATCGTGTAAAAGAATTTTTATATTTAACAAATAAAATTATTGAAATAGGTGAATACTATGAATAGATTATTAAATATATTTAAAAATATTTTAGTTTTAATAAATATCTTTTTAATAATATTATTAATAATTAACTATAATATAAATACAGAACTATTTGTATATTTATTATTCTTTTTAGGAATAATAATTATAAACTTTAATGATTTAAAAAATAAAATAAAATTATCAAATAAATTAAATATGTTATTTATAATTATTGAACTTCTTGTTAATTTTTTATTACTTAGATCATTATTAGATAAAAGTATATATTATACTGATTCAAATTTTATTTATACTAATTTATTATACTTTACTCAAAATGTATTTTATTTAATATTATTATATATATGTTTATTTATATATCACAAAATAGAAATAAGGAAAGTTTCTAAATATAGTTTAATTAGTATAATTTGTTTAGTTATTAATATAATATTTATTATTCCAACAATACAATCTTTTACAGGAGAAATAACAAATAATTTATTATTTATATTATGTGAAATAATTTTAATTGTATTAGAATTATTTAGTTTAATTAAATATAATGGTTTAAAAAAAGAATGGATTATTTATATTTGTTTTCTATTCAACATGTTTGCTATTATTTCCATAATTGTTTAATTACCAATATTTGTCTTTCATAAATCTAATAAAATTTACCATCATATAAATAAGGCGGTGAGATTTATGAAGAATAGTAAACTAGTAGTTCCAGGTTCAAAACAAATATTAGATAATATGAAATATGAAATAGCTAGAGAACTAGGAATAACTATGGGGCCAGATACATCAAGTAGATTAAATGGTACTGTAGGTGGAGAAATGACTCGTAGATTAGTTGAATTAGGTCAACAATCTTTATCAAAATAAGATATAATGTGAGCCATAAATAGAAGTTATAATAAAAAAGAGAAAAGTTTTTTTCTCTTTTTACGTAAGTTCTCACTTTTCTTTAATTTTTACTTTGTGTTATAAAATCCATTCTTCTACAAAGTGAATAATTTTACTACCAAAATGTAAAAAAATGTAATAATTTATTTACATTTTTTAATTTTTATCTAAATTTTATAAATAAAATGATATAATTTAAATATGGTGATAAGATGAATAGACAAGAAGGAATACAACAAATACAAATAGAAATACAAAAAATACAAAATACTTTAGAACAAAATTTAGATACACTAAATAAAGAAGAAATTAGAGTTTTATTACATAAAATAGAAAAACTATGTGAAGATTACAAATTAAAATATGATATTGAAGAAATAAAAAATTTAATTATAAGTATTAGAAATATAATGATAACAAAATCAGAACAAATAAATAGTAATTTTGATTACACAAAACAATCAGTAGAAAATGATATTGCTTCAATAAATACCTTAAATGAAAATTTAAACCCACATTTAGTAAATGGAATAATGTATAATTATGAAGAAATAATAACAAAAAAAGTAATAGAACAAATTCAAAATTTAAATAAACAAAACTATTTTTATATTAGAGATATGATAGAAATACAAAAATTGTTAAATAAAATGATTCAAATAGAAGCAGAAGAATATAAATCAGAAATAAATGGATATTTTAATATTTCTAAAATAAATATAGAAGATGTAAAAAATAATATTTTAAATTCTTGTCCAGAATTAAAACAAGAAATGAATTATAGTGAACAACTTCAAAATCAAAGAAACATGGATTTTAGTTAATAATTGATAAATAAAAAAATATAGGTTATAATAAATAGTGCATAAGGATGTGTAAAAAATGTTAAATATACAAAGTGATTCAAGAAAAATTAAAAAGGGAGATACTTTTGTAGCAATAAAATGTGAAGTAAATGATGGACATAAATATATAGAAAAAGCTATAGAAAATGGAGCTTCAAAAGTAATAGCTGAAAGAGGAGAATACAATGTACCAACATTAATAGTTGATGATACTAGAAAATATTTAGAAAAATATTTAAAAGAAAATTATAATAAATATTTAGATGAAATGACTTTGATAGGAATAACTGGTACAAATGGAAAAAGTACATCAGCTTATTTAATATATCAAGCATTAAATAAATTAGGAGTAAAAACTGGATATATTGGAACTATAGGATTTTTCTTAGAAGAAAAAGTTATGAGTTTACCTAATACTAGTGTTGATTTATGTGATACATATGATTTATTAATGCAAGCCTATGATAAAGGTTATAAAACTGTTGTAATGGAAACAAGTAGCCATGCATTATACAATGGTAGATTAAAAACAATAGATTTTGACTATGAAATATTTACAAATTTAACACAAGATCATCTAGATTATCATAAAACAATGGAAAACTATGCTCTAGCAAAACAAATATTATTTAAAAAATTAAAAAAAGATGGACTTGCTATTATAAATAATGATGATAAATATAAAGATTATTTTATGTTAAAAGAAAATAATAATGTAACATATGGAACAAAAGACAGTGATTAC
Source organism: uncultured Bacilli bacterium (assembly GCA_934122215.1). GTDB lineage: Bacteria > Bacillota_I > Bacilli_A > RF39 > UBA660 > UMGS1498. The sequence goes on from CAKOWF010000020.1 coordinate 15,390, forward strand.
ATGTTTTATGATTTAAAAATGGATCATTTAGGATCATCATTTAAAATAAAAGGTAAAGCTAATCTAAACATTAAAACAAAATTAATAGGTAGATATAATATATATAATTTAGTAGATTCAATAGTACTTTTAAAAGAAATGAAATTTAAAGATGACGAAATAGAAAATGTTGTAACTACTTTAGAACCACCAGCAGGTAGAATGGAAAAAATAGAATATAAAAACAATAGTATTATTATTGATTACGCTCATACACCTGACGGATTAGAAAATTTTATATCAACAGTAAAAGAATTTACAAAAGGAAACATTTACATAGTATTTGGTTGTACAGGAGATAGGGATCGTTTAAAAAGACCTATAATGACTGATATAGTAGGTAAATATGCTAAATACTTTATAATCACAAATGATGACCCACACTTTGAAGATACAAATCAAATTGTAAATGATATGACTTGTAAATATACAAATAATAATTATGAAATTTGTTTAGATAGAAAAGAAGCAATAGAAAAAGGAATAAATTTACTAAAAGAAAATGATGTATTATTAATATTAGGTAAAGGTCATGAAGAATTTATGATTATTGGTAATGAAAAAATACCATTTAATGATAAAAAAACAGTAATGAATTATATTGAAAAATTGTCTTAAAAACAATTTTTTTTAATATCTAAAATCAATTTATGTACAAAATAAAGATATAATGATATACTTGATACAGGGTGATAAATATGTTAATATTAGCAAAATCAATTCTAGCTATGATGATAGGTTTTATACTAAGCATTATAATTGGATTTATGTTAATTCCTTTTTTAAAAAAAAGAAAAATAGGTCAAACAGTAAGTGTTTTTTTACAAAACAAACATAAAGAAAAAGATGGAATACCAACTATGGGTGGAATCATTTTTATAGCTTCAACTATAATAACTATCATATTCTTACTCATAACAAATAAAATAGAATATACAACTAATTTATTTATTATTTTATTTGTATTTGTAGGATATGGAATAATAGGTTTTATAGATGACTTTTTAATTATTAAAAGAAAAAATAATACAGGATTAACGGAAATACAAAAACTATTTGGGCAACTTGTTATAGCAATTATCTTCTTTTATTTATTTATGAAAACAGGTCATGAACCATCAATGTATATATCAACATTAGGAATTCATATACACATGGGATGGTTATATGGAGCATTTATTTTATTTGTTCTAATAGCAAGTTCAAATGCAGTTAATATAACAGATGGATTAGATGGATTAGCAGGTGGTTTATCCTTAATAGCTTTTCTAGCCTTTGGATTAATAGCTTGGAATTCAACATGGATAGCAGGATCATCTGATATAGCAGTATTTTGCTTTATTTTAGTTGGTAGTTTACTTGGATTTTTATTCTATAATACTCATCCAGCTAAAATATTTATGGGAGATACAGGTTCACTTGCTTTAGGAGGAAGTTTAGCCGCTATTGCAATACTTACTAACCATGAAATAACATTTATAATTATAATGCTAGTATTTATAGTAGAAACACTAGTATGTATTATACAAACTTTATCAGTAATGTATAATGGTAAGAAAATATTTTTAATGACACCTCTTCATCATCATTTTGAAAAACTAGGATGGGATGAAAGAGACATTGTAAAACTATTTTGGTTCTTTGGAATAGTATGTGCAATGGCAGGTGTATTATTTGCTGTATGGATATAATTGTATATCCTTTTTTTGTTCTTTTTTATATAAATCTGTGTATAATATAATAGATTTAAAAAAAATAGAGAAAATTGTTGATAAAGTACTTGAAATATTTATAAAAATACGATATACTTTAATAGTCATTTAACAAATGGGCCTGTAGCTCAGCTGGTTAGAGCGCACGCCTGATAAGCGTGAGGTCGATGGTTCAAGTCCATTCAGGCCCA
>CAKOWF010000021.1 GCA_934122215.1 uncultured Bacilli bacterium
GGAGCGAAGCCTTATTTAATAAGGGAAACGGTAAAAAATAAACGGTAATTTAATTTAGGGCTTATTTTTCATACCCGGTCGGTCGAGGGTTCGAATCCCCCTCTCGCTACCATATGAAATTAAACTAATTCAAATTGAATTAGTTTTTTTGTAGTAATTATTTAATAATATATTTTATTTATAAAATTTTATTTAGTTAAAAATAATAGTGATATAACAAAATATGAATTAGTATTGATTAGAAGTTTTAAACTTCTTTTTTTAATTCATTTATTTCTTGCTGCATGGCTTTAACCATTTTTTCTAACATAATTATTGTTTCATTAAGATTAGGAGTATTATCTACGCCTTCCTTAGGTTCATTTCCCCTTTCTTGTTGAACTTGTTTATAAAATGCATTAGTACATAATACTTGAGCAGCTAACATCAACCAATTTCCTAAAGCATTTTGTTCATTAGCAGTTGTATCATCTATTAATAAGTAACCAACCACTACAGCACTAAAAGAAAACAATTTAGGAGGAATATCTGGTATAAAACGCATAACATCCCTCCTTATATATTATTTTATTTCATAGTTTTTTAAAAATTCATATAGATTAGTTGCTACTTTAATTGGTAATATTTCTTTTAATTCTTCTATACTTGCTTCTTTTAATTTATTAATAGTTTTATATTTTTTTAATAATTCTTTTTTTCTAATACTACCAATACCTTCTACATTATCTAAAATACTTTCAATAGCCCCCTTGCTTCTTATTTGTTTATGATAACTAATAGTAAAATTATGTACTTCATCTTGCATTCTTTCTAAATAATAGAATAGATTGCTTTTTTTATCTATTTTAACTTCTTCTATTGGGTCAAATGCCATTAATGCTTCAGTAGCATGTTTATCATTTTTCTTAAGTCCTATAACTGGTATATTCATGTTTAAACTGGATAATACTTCTCTAGCTATATGAATTTGTCCTATACCACCATCTACTATGATTAAATCTGGTCTTTTTAAATTATCCTTTAACACTCTAAAATATCTTCTATAAATTACTTCTTTCATCATAGCATATTCATCATTTGAATCAATACTTAGTTTAAATTTACGATATTCATTTTTATTTGGTAATCCATTTGTAAACACAACCATACCTGATACATTAAATGTTCCAAACAAATGTGAGTTATCAAATAATTCTATTCGATCTAATTTTTCTAGTTTTAAAATATTTTTTAGGTCGTCATTAGCTAAAATTGTTCTTTCTTCATCCCTATTTATTAATTCTATTTCATTATTTAGTGTTATTTCAGCATTTTTATTGGCCATTTCTACTATTTTTTGTTTAACACCTTTTATCGGAACTATAACTTTAATATTAAAGAATTTTTCTAGTAATTCTATATCTACTATATCTGGTACCAATATTTCTTTTGGTAATATATTTCTATTATAAAAGTTAGCAATATATCTAGTTAATTCCTCATTTATATCATCGATTAAAGGAATTATTTTAGAATGCCTTTCTAATATTTTACCACTTCTTATAAAGAACACTTGTATTGATAAATATCCTTTATTTACATAATATCCAAATACATCTCTATCAACAGTGTCATTTATTTCTACTTTTTGTTTTACTAAAGTAATTTTAATATAATCTAACAAATCTTTTAATTCTTTTGCTTTTTCATAGTGCATTAATTCACTTTCTTTTAACATTTCGTCTTCTATTTTTTTTATTATTAGTGAATCATCGCCTTTTAAAAATCTTATTATATCATTTTCCATATCTATTATTTTTTGCTTATCTACATTATGAGTACAATAACCTAAACATTCACCTATATGATAATATAAACAAGGTCTATCAGCATATGTTCTGCATTTTCTTAAAGGATACATTCTATTTAGTAAATTTACCGTATTTCTAGCAGCAAACACATTTGGATATGGTCCATATAGTCTATTTTGATTTTTCTTTCTATTTAGGCTTCTTACTACTAATAATCTAGGAACTTCTTCTTTTGTTAATTCAATATATGGATAACTTTTATCATCTCTAAGCAATATGTTATATTTTGGATCATGTTCTTTTATTAAGTTCATTTCTAATATTAAAGATTCCGTTTCACTACCTACTACAACATATTCAAAGTCTACGATTTCGCTTACTAATTTGGCTGTTTTTCCTGTATGTTTTCCTCTAAAATAAGAAGATAATCTATTTTTTAGCTTTTTAGCTTTACCTACATATATTATTTCATTATTTTTATTTTTCATTAAATAACATCCTGGTTTATTAGGCACTAAAGATAATTTTTCTTTAATCATGAGCATTACCTCCTTAGATATATTTTACATATTAAAACTTAAAAAAACAAGTCCTAAGACTTGTTTAGTTTATTATTCAATAACTTCTGAAACTACACCAGAACCAACTGTTCTACCACCTTCACGGATTGAGAATTTAGTTCCGTTTTCAATTGCGATTGGAGCAATTAATTCAACTGTCATTGAAACGTTATCTCCTGGCATAACCATATCTACACCTGTAGGTAATTCAATAACACCTGTAACATCTGTAGTTCTAAAATAGAATTGTGGACGATAGTTTGTGAAGAATGGAGTATGTCTTCCACCTTCTTCTTTACTTAATACATAAACTTCGCATTTGAATTTTTTATGTGGAGTAACACTACCTGGTTTAGCTAATACTTGACCACGTTCTACATCTTCACGAGCAATACCTCTTAATAATACACCAGCATTATCTCCTGATTCAGCATAGTCTAATTGTTTTCTAAACATTTCAATTCCTGTAACAACAGTTTTTTTAGTAGGTTTTAAACCAACGATTTCAACTTCATCATTAAGTTTTAATTGTCCTCTTTCAACACGTCCTGTAACAACAGTTCCACGTCCTGTAATTGTGAAAACGTCTTCAATAGGCATTAAGAATGGTTTATCAGTATCTCTAACTGGAGTTTCAATCCAATTATCTACTGCATCCATTAAATCTAAGATTGCTTGTTCATATTTTGGATCTCCTTCAAGAGCTTTTAAAGCAGAACCTCTGATGATTGGAGTATTATCTCCGTCAAAACCATATTCGTTTAATAATTCACGAACTTCCATTTCAACTAAGTCTAATAATTCTTCATCATCAACCATATCACATTTATTTAAGAATACAACCATACGAGGTACACCAACTTGACGTGATAATAAGATATGTTCACGAGTTTGTGCCATAGGTCCATCTGTAGCTGCAATAACTAAGATAGCACCATCCATTTGAGCTGCACCTGTAATCATGTTTTTAACATAGTCAGCATGTCCTGGACAGTCAACATGTGCATAGTGTCTTTTTTCAGTTTGATATTCTACGTGAGAAGTGTTGATTGTGATACCACGATCTCTTTCTTCTGGAGCTTTATCGATATTTGCATAATCAACAAATTCAGCGAAACCTTTCTTTGATAATACATTTGTAATAGCCGCAGTTAAAGTAGTTTTACCGTGGTCTACGTGTCCAATAGTACCAATGTTAACATGTGGTTTTGAACGATCAAATTTTTCTTTTGCCATTTTAATTTCCTCCTTATTTATTTACAATTATTATTTTATATTAACTAGGGAAAAATATCAAGTATTTTTTCCTAGTTTCCACCATTTTTCTTAATAATTTCTTCAGCAATATTTCTTGGAACTTCTTCATAATGATCAAATACCATTGTGAATTGTCCTCTACCTTGAGTGTTTGAACGTAAGCTTGTTACATATCCAAACATTTCAGCAAGTGGTACCATTGCATCTATTGCTAATGCATTTCCTCTTGATTCTTGACCTAGAGGTCTACCACGACGAGATGTAATATCTCCCATAACGTTTCCTAGATATTCATCTGGAACAACGATTTGAACTTTCATGATTGGTTCTAGTAAGATTGGTTTACATTTATTTTTAGCTTCTTTTAAAGCCATAGAAGCTGCTATTTTATAAGCCATTTCTGATGAATCGACATCATGGTAAGAACCATCAAATAATGTTGCTTTAACATCTATCATTGGGAATCCTGCAAGAACACCAGTTTTCATAGCATCTTGTAATCCTTTATCAGTTACTGGAATGTATTCTCTTGGAACTACACCACCAACAACAGCATCAACGAATTCATATCCTTTATCTGGATTTGGTTCGAATTTAATCCATACGTGACCATATTGTCCACGACCACCTGATTGTTTGATATATTTACCTTCACATTCAGCTGCTTGAGTTAATGTTTCACGATATGAAACTTGTGGTTGACCAACATTTGCTTCTACACCAAATTCTCTTCTCATTCTATCAACGATGATGTCTAGGTGAAGTTCACCCATACCAGCGATAATAGTTTGACCTGTTTCATGGTTTGTACTAGCTCTAAAAGTTGGATCTTCTTCTGCTAGTTTTTGTAAAGCAATACCCATTTTGTCTTGGTCAGCTTTTGATTTTGGTTCAACAGTTAATTCAATAACTGGTTCTGGGAATTCCATTGATTCTAAGATACATTGTTTCTTTTCATCACATAGAGTATCTCCAGTAGTTGTATCTTTGAATCCTACTGCTGCTGCTATATCACCTGTAAATACTTCTGATATTTCAGTTCTGTTGTTAGCATGCATTTGTAGAATACGTCCTAATCTTTCTTTTTTACCTTTAGTAGCATTCATAACATATGAACCACTTGTAATATGTCCTGAGTAAACTCTAAAGAATGTTAATCTACCAACAAATGGATCTGTCATAACCTTGAATGCTAAAGCACTAAATGGTTCTGAATCAGATGGATGTCTTACTACTTCATTTCCATCTAAATCTACACCTTTTATTGATTCAATATCTGTTGGTGCTGGTAAGTAATCAACAACAGCATCTATTAATAATTTTGTACCTTTGTTTCCTAATGCAGTTCCGCACATTACTGGGAAGAATTCTACATTTAAAACACCTTTTCTGATTGCTGATTTAATTTCTTCTACAGTAAGTTCATTACCTTCAAGATATTTTTCCATTAAAGCATCGTCAAATGCTACTACTGTTTCAAGTAAGTCATTTCTTTTTTCTTCTACGATATCTTTTAATTCAGCAGGTATTTCGATTTCTGTTGGATTTTCTTCTTGAGCTCCATCATAATGGTATGCCTTCATTGTTACTAAATCAACAATACCATCAAATTCATTTTCTGCACCAATTGGCCATTCAATAGGTTTAGCACATACTCCAAGTCTTTCATCTATTGATTTTAAAGACATTTCGAAGCTTGCTCCTAATTTATCCATTTTATTACAGAAAATAATACGAGGTACTTTAAATTCATCTGCTTGTCTCCATACTGTTTCAGTTTGTGGTTCAACTCCAGCATTTGAATCTAGAAGCGCTACTGCACCATCTAGTACACGAAGTGAACGAGAAACTTCTACAGTAAAGTCTACGTGGCCTGGAGTATCTATTATATTTAATCTATGACCTTTCCAGTAAGCTGTAGTGGCAGCAGAAGTAATTGTAATTCCTCTTTCTTGTTCTTGTTCCATCCAGTCCATTTGAGAAGCACCATCATGTGTTTCTCCTATTTTATGGATTTTATGAGTATGGAATAAGATACGTTCTGTCATTGTAGTTTTACCCGCATCGATATGGGCCATTATCCCAAAGTTACGAGTGTTTTGTAAACTATATTCACGAGCCATAAATAATTCCTTTCTTTATTACCATCTATAATGAGCAAATGCTTTATTAGCTTCTGCCATTTTATGTGTATCTTCACGTTTTTTAACCGCTGCTCCTGTACCATTTGATGCATCAATTAATTCGTTTGCTAAGTTTTCAGACATTGAATGTCCTCCACGAGCACGTGAAGCATTAATTAACCATCTAAGTGATAGTGCTCTAGCACGATCTGGTTTTACTTCAACTGGTACTTGGTAGTTTGCACCACCAACACGTCTTGATTTTACTTCTAAAGCTGGTTTTAAATTTTCCATAGCTTTTGTAAATACATCAATTGCTTCTTCGCCAGTTTTTTCTTTTATCATGTCAAATGCATCATAAACGATTTTTTCAGCAGTTCCTTTTTTACCATCAATCATAACTTGATTAATTAATTTTGTAACTAATTTAGAGTTATATAATGCATCTGGTAAAACATCTCTTTTTACTGCACGTCTTTTACGCATAGTCTAATCCTCCTTTATTATTTATTTTTTGGTTTTTTAGCGCCATATTTAGAACGTCCTTGACGTCTGTTTTCAACTCCAGCAGTATCTAGTGTACCACGAACAATGTGATATCTAACACCGATTAAGTCTTTAACACGTCCTCCACGAATTAATACAACACTATGTTCTTGTAAGTTATGTCCTTCTCCACCAATATAAGCAGTTACTTCATAACCATTACTTAAACGAACACGAGCATATTTTCTTAAAGCTGAGTTTGGTTTTTTTGGTGTCATTGTACCAACACGAGTACATACTCCACGTTTTTGTGGTGAATTTAACCCAGTAGTTTTTTTCTTTCTACTATTGTATCCAATTCCTAAAACTGGTGATTTACTCTTTCTAACCTTATCAGTTCTGTTTTTTCTAACTAATTGATTAATTGTAGGCATATTAGTCTCCTTTCTTTACACACTTCCAGGTGTTTCATATTTTACTTAATGAAAGATTTACCTCTCAGTAAATCTATCGATTAAATCGTATTTAATATACCATTTAATTATATGATTGTCAACTACTTTTTTGCTTATATTTTATACTTTTTTAATGTTTTTATATTACGATTATGTTCTACCTTTTTCCATTCTACATTTGGGTTTACTAAAACAGATACAGCTATCAAGACATAACTTGCTAAAAATATTGGAAAATACCATAACATGTTCATTTTCATTTTTGTCGACATATTAATATTTATATCATGTTTTAGCGCTAAAAAAGTTATAATGGATAATATAAAATATATCATTATTAATATTAAAATACTTATAAGATACTTATGTTTTAAAATGAAATAAACTATCCAAAATATTATTCCTATTACTAGCATTATATATGGTTTTATTCCAATTAACTCTAATTTAGCTGAATCATTTTTGTTTTTAAATAACGGTATATATTTTTTTCTATTAACAAAATATCCTTTTATCCATCTTCTTCTTTGATTAATTGTATTTTTAAACTTTATTGGTTGTTCATCATAAAACATTGCTTTGTTATTATATGTAGTATTTAAATTATTTAAAATACTATAAAGCGACAATTCATAATCTTCTGTTAAACTATTAAAAGGGTATCCATCAAATTTATTTATTACATTTCCTTTTATACAAAAACCTGTTCCAGATAGTATTACAGGAATATTGTTTTTACTCCTGTTTTTGTTTAAAGTATTATTTAATAAAGAAAATATTAACCCACTAGCTGCTGCTACTAAACTATCATTTCCATTTTTAATATTTCGATATCCAGTTACTATATCATATCCTTCTTTATAACTTTTTAACATTTCTTTAACAAAATTTTTATCTAATATATTGTCAGCATCTATTATAAAGTACAAATCATATTTTTTATGTATATTTTTTAGTGCTTCATCTATTGCATATCCTTTAGTCCTTAGTTTTAAATTTTTTCTTACAACTACACTTATACCATATTTTTTACATATAGATACAGTATCATCTTTACTATCTTCAACAATAACGTATATATCTTTAGAATTAATAGATATAGTTTGATTCAATATACTTTTTAATAAATTTTCTATCACCTTAGATTCATCTCTAGCTGGTATTAAAAAACAAATACTAGGATTTTTTTCTTCGGTATGTAAAGTAGCACTTCTTCTTATTAAAAAAGTATATATTATTAAACTAATAGATAATATAATCACTTGCTTTCCACCATATTTGGAAAGTAATGATGTAATACCTCATCAGGATATATTTTATCATATATTTGACCTGCTACAGTATATGGAGGAATATCATGTCTTCTTAAGTTTTGTCTTAACAAAGCTGTAAAAGATATAATCATGTCTGTTATAAGAAAAACAAATAAAATGTTATATATAATTGTTCCTATTTTATAGGGTATTTTTTCTACTAAATTTGAAAACCATGGATAAAATATTTTGACGGTAAACAAAGCACCTAATCCCCAAAACATCATAAATGGTATTGTTGTTCTACCATTTATATTTAAAAAATATCCTGTATAATTCCATGAAGTTGTACCAACAAATGCTTGTTGAAAAAAACTAACAAGATATTCAAATGTTCCACCTATTATTGATCCATATATAAATGTTTTTAGATTATTTAATGGCTTTAAGGTTAATAACCAAACAAATAAAAGCATTCCGACACCATATATTGGACTGAAAGGCCCATATATTACTCCCCTTCTATATTCCCAAAATATAGTTCCATCATTATAATAATGTGTTACTAGATTTAAAATTTGTTCATAGTAATTTCCTATAATACAGCCTACTGTAAACAAAAGAAATGCTTTTTTAAAACAAAATCCTTTTGCGAAAATTTTATTTTTCATACATACACCTCATACTACAATATATAAATTAAATATATTAATTTTCAACTTTTTTTAACATTTTAACTATTATTTGGTATTTATCAAATCTTTTTTCTACTTTACCTCTAATAAGTAACATATCACCTTTTTTTATCATTGGTAAAGTTCTATACTCATTTGAAAATATTACAAAATCAATTTTTTGAGATTCATCACTACCTGTTAAAAAAGCCATTTTTTCATTGTTTTTATTTTCTATTTCTTTATAAGAATCTACCAATACTAATGTATCAATAACTTTATCAAAGTATTTTTCGATGTTTTTTAACGGTTTAACAGTTGGATATTTTTTTCTTAACTCAACTACTGGATGAAATGATAAATAAAATCCAAATAGTTCTAATTCTTGTTCCATTTTTTCTCTATTTGTATAATCATCTATTACTTCTAGTACTGGTTTTAAATTATAATCATCATTTAATTTAAGTACTTCACCATAATTAATAATTATATCTAAGGAATTTATTAATGTTTTCCTATTTATTTTAAATAAATCAAAGGCTCCAGATAATATAAGTGACTCTAATACTTTTTTAGTTATTATTTTTCTATCAGTTCTTTTTATAAAATCATATATATCTATAAATTTGTCATTATTTCTAACATCAATTATATAATTAGCTACCACACTACTTATGTTTTTAATATTATTAAGTGGATACAATATTCCATTATTTGTTACCATATAGTTTTGATTACTTTCGTTAATATTAGGAGGTAATATCTGCATACCACCATTTTTACATTCTTCAATATAGTCATTTGTATCTATTGAACTTCCTATAGAAGATGTCAATAAACATTTCATAAAATAACCAAAATAATGTGCTTTTAAATAAGCCATTTTATATGAAATAAAAGCATATGCTACTGAATGTGATCTATTAAATCCATATGAAGCAAATTTTAAAATGTAATCAAACACTCTTTTAGCAACTTCTTCTTTATGACCTAATTTTATCGATCTATCTATAAATTTTTCCTGTTCCTCTATTAATATATTACCTTTCTTTTTACTGATTGCTCTTCTTAGTATATCAGCTTCTCCAAGTGTATATCCTGCTAGAGTACATGCTATCTGCATAATCTGTTCTTGATATATTATTATTCCATATGTTGGTAATAAAATATCTTTAATAGAATCGTCTATATAATCTATTTTTTCTTTCCCTTCTTTTCTTCTAATATAACTATCTATATTATCCATAGGTCCAGGTCTATATAAAGCTAATGCAGCAAATATATCTTCAAAATTTGTTGGCTTTAATTTTTTTAAAAAGGTTATCATCCCAGGTTTTTCAAATTGAAATATTCCTAATGTACTACCATTTTGAAATAATTCAAAAGTTTTCAAATCATTAAGTGGTATATCTTTTAAATCTAATACCTTTTTATCTTTATTTATACTATCTAATATATTTTGAATAATTGTTAAATTTTTTAAAGCTAAAAAATCCATTTTTAATAGTCCTAATTCTTCTAAATATTCCATACTATAGTCTACTACATACATGTCATCTTTTTTTTCTATCGGAACAACTTCATCTAAATCTATATTGCACATAATAATTCCTGCAGCATGAATAGAAGTGTGTCTTTTTAACCCTTCTAATTTAGAAGCGACTTTATATAATTTTAGTAGCTCATTATCGTTTAAATATTCTTTTATATTATTAAAATTTTCTTTTAATGTTAACTTTGAATTTATTTTTTTTGATAAATTATCTATCTTAGTTGATTGAATATTTAATACTTTTGCTACATCTCTTATAACTTGCTTTGAACCCAAAGTTCCAAAAGTAATTATTCCTGCTACCTTTTTTTCACCATATTTTTCAATACAATACTTTATTACTTCTTCTCTCCTAATAAATTCAAAATCTATATCTATATCAGGCATAGTAATACGCATCTTATTTAAAAAACGTTCAAACAATAAATTATATTTAATAGGATCTATATCAGTAATATCTAATACATATGAAACTAATGATCCAGCAGCACTACCTCTTCCTGGTCCAACTAGTATATTATTTTTTTTAGCATATTTTACATAATCTTGTACTATTAAAAAGTAATTGCAGAAACCCATCTCATTTATAACATTGAGCTCATTCTTTAATCTTTCTTGATATATTTTAGAAACTGTATTCCCTAATTTTATTTTAATGCCTTCTAAACATAATTTTTTCAAATAACTAAAGCTATCTTCATTATCAGGACATTTAAATATAGGAAGCAAATCGTTTCTATATTTAATTTCAACATTACATTTATTATATATTTCCTCATGATATTTAATATTTTTTTCTAATTTTTGTAATTCTTCTTTTGTTTTTAAATAATTATTATTAAATTTTAAGTCTAGTTCTTCACCAGTTCTAATAGATTTTAAATATGATAAATATTCAGTATCTTCCAAAGTTAAAGCTTTTATTTCATTAACATATATAGATTTTTCTTCTTTTATTTTTTCATATTCTGTATCACATTCATAGCTATAATATATATCACTAAATATTTTTTTTAATTTTTCTTTTATATTAAAACTCTTATATGGCAAAATTAAAATTAAGCCATTACCTTTTAAATCGTTTATAGTTATATTTTCTAAACTAGTTAGTTTTACTAAATTGTAATAACCTTCTATATTTTTAGCATATAATAAAAAGGAATTATTATCAATATTAACTTCAATTCCTATGATTGGTTTAATATGTGCTTCAATACATTTGTGATAAAAAGACATAACATTATACATTTTATTATCATTAATTGTTAATGCTTCATAGTTATATTCTTTTGCTTTAACAATTAAATCATCTATTTTGATTAAACTCTTTAATAATGATGCATCTGTTTTAATGTTAAAAGGTATAATCATTTTATCACTCCTTATATACATTTTACTATATTATCAATTTTTTTTAAAGATTTATTTGACTTATTTTAGAATATATGATAAAGTTATAGGGCATAGGAATTATTAAAAAGGAGGATATTATGGCTAATAAAGTAACTGGAAGAAAAGCTTTATTCGGAAATAGACGTTCACATTCACTTAGAGCTACAAAACATGCTCAAAAAGTTAATTTACAAAATATGACATTAGAAGATGGTACTAAAGTAGTATTAAGTGCAAGGGAAATCAGAACACTTAGAAAAGCTAGTAGAAAAGAACAAACTGAAGTTAGTGAATAAATTTCAGTTTTTTTTGACAAAAGTAGTAAGATGTGCTAGTATATTAGACCAAAAAGGAGGTTATTGTATGAATAAACTAGCAGTATTGAAAAAATTATTAAAAGAATATGATAAAAATAAAGATGAAATTATTGCAACATATGTTGTTGAAATTATAATGCATAACTTTAAAGGAGAGAATATTTTCTTATTTTTAAATCCTGTTGAAATTAATGCTATTCATGATATACATAATAATTTAAAATCAAATCAAAAAGTAAAAGCAATTTAAAAAATTCCTTATTAGGGAATTTTTTTTGTATAGTAAACTTATGCATTACCTATAACTAATACTTAAATGGTTCATTTAAAACGTTTCGGTACTAAATGTAGTCTGCTTTGTATATACGGTAATAAATACATACATTATTATTATAAGTATTTTAGTTAGTTATATCAGTAGTATTTTCTGCCAAATTATACTCTGTTATATTAATACCTATTCCTATCACAAATACATATGAAATACTATATATCCAAATTAATAGAACTACTAAATTGGATATATTTCCATAAAATAAGTCATAATGTGCTATATTATTGGCATAATAAGAATATAAGGATGTGATAACAATCCAACCTAATGTTGTAAATATTGCACCTTTAGTAACATATTTGCTTCTTATTCTCTTTTCTGGAGATAAAGTATAAAGTAATTTAATAAATATATATATTATTAAAAAAGCTACAGGATATTTCAAATATACAAATAATAAATATAGATATTCATTTACAGTTTCAAATAAAGAAAAGCTTAAAATAAATCTTACTATCATATTACCAAATGCTAGTATTATTAATGTAAATAGAAATAATACTATTAATATTATAGTTAAAAGTAAAGCTCTTATACGCATTTTAATTGGATTTTCATCTTCAGATTTATATAAAGTATTTGATACTAGTATAATGGAATGCATTCCATTCGAAACAATATAAAATCCTACAAACATCAATATTAAATTTAAACTCATATTTGAATTTGTAAATAATGGTAAGATTAGATTTGAAACATCTGTTGGTAAAAATTGAAATAAAAAACCAGTAAATTCTGTTATTGAAAAATGAAAAAAAGATGTTATAAAACTAATTAATGTCATAAGTGGCATAATACTCATAACCAAAAAATATGATAAATGTCCTGGTAATATACGCATTTCCTTCATTCTTATTATGTTAAATAATTTTTTTAAATATTTTTTCATAACTACCTCTATTCTTAATTAATTATATATCAAAAATTTAAAAGAAGCAATTATCTTGCTTCTTCTTTATTTGTTTTCATATCAAGTGTTGCTTCATTTATAGCATCATCTATTGATTTTAATCCATCATTAATCATACTATATCCTGATGCAGCACCAAAACCATGTGATAATTCCTTTAATTCTTTAGTTAATTTTTTAATATAAGATAAAACTTGTTTTTCATCATAATTTACTAAATATATTAAGAATTCATTTCCATTAGTACGCATTATTTCACTATTTTCGATTTGATTATTGAATAATATTGATGCTGCTTCTTTTATTACGTTATCTCCTTCAGCATGACCATAATTATCATTAATATAAGTTATATTATTTAAGTCAATAATGATTATTGCTTGAGGATATATATCACATTCATCCCATTTTTCTATTGAATCATTTAAATAATTTCTATTTTTTAATGATGTTAGCATATCAATATATTTAATTCTATTTTCTTTACTTACTCCACTTGCTGCTTTTTTCATATTTTTCTTTTTCTTTTTTGAAAAAAGTAATGCACAAATAATAATTAATATTAGTGAACTTATTATTATGATATTAAATCCTAATCTACTTTTTGAATCTGTATTAAATATTTTATAATTTATTTTATTTGTACAATTTTTAACATCTATAAATGATAAATAAAAATCAAAATATTCAGCAAAAACCTTATTATCAGATATATTTCTAATTTTATAATTATAATTTGCTTCTATATCAAAATTATATACTTCAACATATTCTTTTAATAATGTTGATTTATATGCATTGTATACTTCTTTATCTAGTACTATTAAATAATTTTTGTCTAAATTATTTAACATACTTTTTAATGTCTTATACTCTTTTATTTCTATATCATTAATATGCATTAAATTAGATATATCAGTATCTTTTATTGTCATTACATTTTTATTTTTTAAACTATATACTGAATTAATAGTTTGTTTATTGCTTATGTGTGATAAAACAACAATTTCTTCATCAAATGGTGATATTGTATCATAAACATCCATATCAAAATTATCTATACTTGACATATCAAAATACATATCTATTTTATTACTATTAAAATTAGCTATTAAATCTTCTATTGTACTATATTCATAAAATTTTACTTCTACATTTGCTAATTTAGTAAATTCTGTAATAATAGTATTATTTATACCAGAAAGAGTTCCTTTTACAACTTTATCGTATGGAGCATAATCAACAAATCCATATTTATATTGTTTTGATCTAAAAGCTACTTTTGAGTCATCATCTACATCATTTTTGTAAAAATAATAGTCAGTTAAATTATCACCATAAGAGTTTTCATATGATTCATTATACCATTTATTATAGTATTTTTTTATTATTGTATTTAGTTTATCATTACTTCCTAATTGTAATACTAAATATGATTTTACTTCTGATATATTATAATTTATATTTAATTCATTCTCTAATATTTGATCTAAATAAAAAGTTTTTGGTATTGCTAAAGCATCTATTTTTTTATCATTATAAGCCTTTACTAATTCACTTATATTTTTATATGATATTATTTTTATATTTTTATTTATTTGCAAATAATAATTTACTTTTTGTAAGTCACTTTCTAAAATACCTAAAGTAATATCACCTATTGTTGATAAATTATCATATTTCATTTGTTCCTTACTTGTTATAACATATTCATCTTCATATATTAAAAGTTCATTGTCTTTTACTTCATCTGTAATTTTAAAAGCATATTCGCTTGTTACTTCTCCATTTAATGAATATGGAATTTTATTAAATTCTAATCCTGTTTTGTCTTCTAATTCTTTTGTAAAATCGAATAATAAACCATTTCCGTTATAATTAAATACTGGAATGTTGTTTACAATATTTAAATCTATTAAATGATTTTTATTATTTTCAATCCATTGTTTTTCAACTAATGTTAGTGTTGTGTCTTTGTCTTGTTTAAAGAAAACTGTATATACACCTAAACTTCCTAGTAATATTACTAATATTGAAATAACTATTGCTATTATTTTTTTCATAGTTCACCTCTTACTGCTTCCAAACTAATGAATCACTAGTTTTATGCTTATATCCAATTATAGGATAATTTTCTGATTCATCAATATTGCTATCTATTAAAATTTGAATATCATAATAACTTTTTATATCATCACTAAAATTTTCTAATATTTTTTCTGAATAATTTTTAGCTTCACTCACTATTAAATCATCTTCTACTTTTATAACAAAATTAATAAGTCTTCCTTCTAAATTATAATTTATAGACTCAACTTTTTCTAAAGAAGATATCTCATTTTTTATATTATTTATTACCTCATCTGTAATTGGATATTTTTCTATTTCATCTAATCTATTTCCATATTCATCATTACCACTACTTAAATTACTAAAAATTATAATTAATATAGTAGAAAACATAATAACTGCTATTAATATTAATGCAATAAGAATTTTATTATTTTTAATAAACTTCATTTTGTATCCTCCATTCAATATAGTAATTATACTATAATTATAGTTATTTTTCAAATATTACATGATAGTAATATTATTTTTTACAAAGTTAGACAATCTTAAGTTGTCGATTTTTATCGACTTATTTTAATTGATTATTACGTTTATACAATATTATAATAATATCCATATCTAAGGAGGAAATATTATATGAATGAAATAACAGGATTACAAAACGAGCATAAATTTTCTTGCTATTTAAATGGTAGTAAGGTGAAATCATTAACACCAATATTCAAAGATTTAATATATACATTATATGGAAAAAAAATAAATGAAAATGCTAGAATAAAATGTAAGGTTGATTATAATAAGAAAAAATATGACTTAGTTATAAATATAAATGATTGTATTAAGAAAATAAGTATTAAAAAAGGAATAAATAATTCTGTTCACGTAGAAGGAATATCCAGTTTTATTCATTTCTTAATAGATTCTGGTGTTTCAAAAGAAAATGTGATTGAATACTTAAATTATCATTATGCTGATGGTACAATTAATGGTACTGGAAAAAATAGAATATCATGTGAGGAATATAAAATTAACAATCAAGATAAAATTGATAAATTAAATATAGCTTTAAATAACGAATATATTTTAAAAAGAGCCATAAATAGATTTATTTTACAAGGCAAAAATTCTAATGAATGTATAGATGCTATCATATATGGTACCGTAGATGATTTTATGTTTATTACAAAGGATGAAATTGAAAAAATAATACTTTCAAAAAGAAATATTTATTCAACTGGAGTCCATTTTGCTAACTTATATTGTCAACCCATGACTAGAAATTTAAATAATAATCCAAAATATGATAAAAAAAGATTTTGTGTTCAAATAAAATGGTATAGCATTTTTGACGATATAATTGAATATATGAACAATAAAATAACTAATAAAAAGATGTAGTTTAATGGTAAAAATATCAAATATTTTAATATTTTTTATTTGGTATTTTCCAAGCTGACTGCGTGAAATTAATATAAAAAAACAGACACTATAATGTCTGTTAATTTCATATGGATCATTTGATAGGAAAGTTTTAAACCTTTTATCAAAATATATCTTCTATCATCTATTTTTTTATTAAACCAACAATATTTTAGTTTGTTAACTAATTTTCTCCACAATTTTGTCCATAAAACTACTTCTTAAAAACAACTAATATATTTTAGTATACCTTATATATTTTTATTATTTAAGTTTTCTTTTTTCTTCAACATTTTCAAATCCATAAACAGGGCTATTATAATTTCTTTCAAATAATCTTTCAGCCATTTCTTTATTTTTAAATCGACTATTTAATAATACATAATTTTTATAGTTTTGTGGATTATACTCATCTATTTTAAAGTAATCCTTTTTATGATAAATATTAAAAAATAAATCAGTTAAATCTAAATCTACAAGAGTAGAAAATCCATTTTGATAGCAATATTCAGC
>CAKOWF010000022.1 GCA_934122215.1 uncultured Bacilli bacterium
TTTATTGCATAATTAGATACTGCTCTAAAATTATTATCATATGGATAAACTTGTTGCCCAAATTTAAGCCACATAGTTGACCAAGAAGCACCATTCTTAAGTAATTCTTGAACTCTTTGATTTTTTAATGTATCATTACCATCTTGCTTATTTAAATCTACGCATCCTTCTTCATCATACAATTTACTTTGCAAATCACATTCTAACTTATCACATTGATAAGCAAATATTGATTCTTTCGTATTATGTTCATCAAATTCCAAAAATAATTGTTCAATTTGATTGCCATCCAACAATCCACTTAATATTTTATTCACTGCTTCATGTTCTAATTTTTCTTTATCATTTTTAGAAATTTGAAATTGTGTTAAATCACCAATAATTGTTTCACCAAGTTCATGAACTGCTAGCATAAATATAACTTTCATAATATCAACATCATACTGATATTCAGATTTCATAGCAATTGCAAGCATTTGAACTCCAAAAATATGTTCTGCTACACTTTCAATTCTTTCTCTTTGAACATTCCAATTCTTCCAACCCGTTCTAATGACATTTTTTAATCTATTACATATAACATAATAATTTATTACATTTTCTTCTTTTGTCATAAAATTACCTCATTTCATCAAATTATTATAACATTTAATATAATTTATTCAATATTTATTATTGCCTTTCATATTTATTTTTTAACAATTACCTTTTCAAATAAAATACTATCATTTCCTATAATAGTTTTACCTAACATAATTCCATTTTCAATATAATTCATTTTTATTGGAACCCTACCCCTATGATTAATAATTAACTCATCTTGATTATCTTCAATTGTTCTTCTTGAAAATTCATTTTTAATTATATCAATATATTTTTCAAAAGAACATCTCACTTTTTCTCTGGCAGCTATTAAATATAATTTAGATAAGGTATTTTCTATATTTGGACTTTCTTCCTCCCATCCTTTAGGCAACATAAAATCTCCCCCACCTAATTTACAAGCACTAATCCCTTGATTATTATTAAAATCATACATACTAATAAGCTTTGCTATCATACAAGTAGTAACAACTTCTTCTTGTATTCTTGTAAAAGGTTCAAATCTATAATAAGGTTCTGGAACATACATTCCCCAACTACCATTACTAGCAATGCATCTTGCCTGATTAATATAAGATGTAGCATATAATTCTTGATCTCCATATTCATAAAAATCAATCGGAGCAATTATATTACTATGAAACTTAGATAGTTCTAATAAATTATCTGCTTCTTGTTTAACTTTTCCATATTTTACTGCCGGTTGTTTAACAAGTAAAGTTATTCTTTTACCATTTTTTTCAGTTAACACATAAACAAGTTCAGTTGTTCCATAATTAATAAATTCTAGATTCAAATCTTTCAAAGCAATATTATTTATATTTGAATACCTATTTAAATATTTCTTTAAGAATTTTTGAATTTTATTATATTCATAACTTATATTTTGAATGTCATTAATTTCAATATACATAGGGTTTAAAAATCCTATGCTAATATTTTTTAACATATTTTGATATATTGAATCATCTTTTACATTAAACCACTCTGAATTTAATTTTTTAATTAATAAATCATTACCACATATACAGTCTTCAATTATTTCTTTATTTTTTTCTGTGTTTTCCATATTTACTCCCCTAACAAATATTAATTATAATTAATATAACATATTTTATAATAATTTAGAGTAAAAATATTTTATTTTTTATTAAATTAAAACCAATTTTATTCTATTCTTTTAGGTAGCAAAGTCCTATGCTATTTTTATTCAGTACAAAAAATCAATTTTAAATAATTGAATGATACCATAGTATAAGATTTAAAAACATATAAATAAATTAGCTATACTCCGAATTCTGTTAATACAAATATATTTATATAACACAAAAATGATTGAAAGCTTTTAATCTCAATCATTTTTATCATTTTAATATATAAATATTCCGAAAGTTTTCTTTGGTAACCTTAATTATTTACCAAGAACCTCCGCCTCCACCACCAGAGCCTCCTCCAGAAGATCCTCCGCCAGATGATCCACTAGAAGAATCACTTGAAGAACTACTTCCAAAATCACTCGATGGGCTTGATGTCATAACACTTTCTGCTGATGTCATAGTAGAATTTATAAAAGTTTCAAAATTAGAAACATCAAATGAACTAGTACTATCATACCAAGAAGGAGACTTCATAGATATAAATTCAAATTTCTTTATCCATTTATCAGATACTCCTAATACATAAGCATATGGTAAAATATCATAAAAGTAATTAGGATTTTGTAAAACCATCGTTTCTAGTTTTTCTTTTTCAGCAACTTCTAAAAAATTTTTAAATCCTTTTAACTTTCCTAATATTTCAATTCCATATTTAGTTCTTTTTGGCATTAATTTTAAAAGTATTATCATTCCAATTAAGCATATTAAGCCTACTACCACTCCTAATATATATATAGTATCACCAGTTATTGCTTCCACTAATGGTAAAGCACTAAAAAACAAATATGAATGAATAAATGTAAAGCCTAACCAAAATATTCTAAATACTATAGGCATGTCAACAAATATTCCAACGGCAAAAAATGGTATATAAACTGCTATTAAAAATAATATTACAGCCAGTTCTTCAAATCCTGCATATTCTAGCATTGGAATGGCAATAGTAGTTATTATAGAAATAGCCATTAATAAAATTATTATTAATTTTTTTAAAGTATTTTTTTCAAATATTTTTTCTTTGTTCTTTTTACTATTGACACTATGTAATATTCTATTGTTTGTTATATAAAATTTATTATATAACATTTTATCAGTTACTTCCGTATTATCATCTTCAAATAATCCATTCATAAATAATTTTTCATTGATATCATTTCCATCATAATCTTTCAATTTTTTAATAACAAAGTTATTATTTTTATTATATTTATTAACTGAAGATTTTAAACCATATTGTTCATAATCGATTGGTTTATCAATATTATTATAAATATCTAACATATTTTCATAATATTTTATTTTCTTTGATTCTGGGTTAGTCTTTCTTTCTTCATTTATTTTATCTTTAAGTTCGGCTATTTTTTTATTTAAATTATTTCTTGATTCTTCATTTATATTTATCTTTTCAGAATTTAAATCAATTCTTTTATCATTAATTTCTATATAACCTTTATTTGCCAAAAATATCAGTAATGAGGTTATATCTTTATTAGTAACTTTTCCCTTATATAAGAAACCAACATCTAAACTATTTAAACCTTCTGGTGGATAAAATTCAACGGTTTCAATCACTTGATTATCACGGCCAAATATGTACCATAAAATAAAAGTAATTATTAATCCTAAAATAGGAATAATAAACATTAAATAAGTTGCTGAATTATATAAAAAACCCGCATTAACAAAATATCCCTCTGGTAATTCACATCTTATAGTTAATGCTTCTCCAACATTAAGAATTCCTTCATAATTTCCTGTTATTTTTGTTTCATCAACATTATATTTTATTTTACTATTATTTGTAGATCCTTTTATACCTGATGAGAACCCTAATTTATCTTGATCAAATTGTTTTGGCATAGTTATTGAAAATGTTACATTACCAATAACAGTATCCCATTCATTACCAATTATGTTGTAATATAATTCATCATATTCATTTATTGGATCTTTCCCTAAATTATAAGTATATTTTATTACATATTTTTGTTCACCTATTAAAGTACTATTCGCAGACCCTATTTGTATTTTATAGTTTTCTCTTCCTTTTGATATTTTATATTTATTATTAACGTCAATATTTTTAATTTGTACACGATTGGTAGAAGTTGTTCCATCTAATCTAGTAACAGTATTTTTCAATGGTATTATTCTAAATATACCATGTTTAGGAATATTAAAATATGCTGTAATTGTTTCTGTAATATCAAGAGTATTATTTTCATTAACTATTATGTTAACATCATATTTATCTATTACATAATCATATGAACTATACTTAGAAATTTCACTTGGTGTAATATTTTGCTCATTAGTTATTAAATTATCAATAATCTCAACAGATAAACGATAATAATATATTTCACTAACATTATGTTCTTTCAAAATACTTAAATTAGACATCTGACTATAATTATTAGTACCTGCTCTAGCAATACTTGGACGAGATTCTTGAGCAATTAAATTATAGTTAGAATCATAGTAATAAACAGTAGAATTATAATTAATTGAATTATTTGTATCATTTTTAATGACACCTGATATACCAAATGCTTGAGTAGATGTGGAAGAAAAATCTTTAAATGATATATTTGAAAAAGATAAATTTTCAATTTTTAAACTTTGAGTATCATTAATATTTACATATGAAGTTTGTTTTTCCAAAGCACTAATATTTATTGGATAAATAAAATATACGAATATAGAAATTATAATAGATAGTAAAATTTTATCGATTTTTTTCATAACACACCTCCATTTATAACTCCACTTTAACATTTTTTCTTTCATCGTTACTTACTTCAAACATCATCTTTGATTTATAACCAAATAATCTTGCTAAAATATTATTTGGAAACATTTCAACTTTATTATTATATATTCTAACAACACCATTATAATATTTTCTTGAATTAGCAATTTCATCCTCAATTTTAGTTAGTTTGTCACTTAAATCTTGAAAATTTTCATTTGCTTTTATATCAGGATAAGCTTCTACTAATGACATAATTTTAATAATTTGATCAGATATCTGTTCATTTGTTGTTATTTTTTTCTCATCAGACATTTTATCATAAATATCATTTCTTAATTTTATAATTTCTTCTAAAGTATCTTTTTCATATTTAGAAAAGCCTTTTACTATTTCTACTATATTAGGAATTAAATTCCATCTCTTTTTTAGATAAACATCCATAGTAGAAAATGCTTCACTTACTTTATTATTTAAATTTATAAAACTATTGTATAAGCTTAAAATATAAATAACAATTAAGATAATAATTGCAATGATAATATAAACTAACATAGTTTCACCTCCTATTTTAATTCAATTTTATCATAATTTAGTTATATTTGATATATATTAATCAAAAATATAACAAATACTTAAACAAATAAAATAAAAATAGATACTATTACTACCAAGAAAAGAAATAATTACATAAATTATAATAACTATTATCGAGGTGATATTATGAATTATAAAGATAAAATTAATGAAATTATAAAAAATAATGAAATACGTTCAAAATTAAGAAAAGCTGGTATTATTCCATATGTTGTAGGCCCTACTGGTCCTAGGGGTAAAGGATTAGAAATATTGGGAAACTATAATACATTAGAAGATTAAAAAAAGAACATCCTGTAGGAAAAAATGGTGACACTTATATTGTAAATGGTGAATTATATATATGGGATTCAAGTATTAATGATTGGGTAGATATTGGCAATATTAAAGGGCCAAAAGGAGATACAGAAACATTCATAATTGGCAATACAATAACCGGTGCCGAAGGAACAAAAGCACAAGTAACTGACACAAAAAATGGTCTTGAACATACTTTAGAATTTACTATTCCCAAGGGTGATATTGGACCTCAAGGAGAAATTAGACCTACTGGACCTAAAGGTGATATTGGGCCAACCGGTCCTGCTGGAACTTTTGTAGCAAGTCCTACAAGTTATGATGCTGTTCTATTTGTTAGTTATGCTCAAGCACATTATTCCAAAATAATGACATTTCAAGAACAACTAAGTATACCAGAAAATAATACTTATTTTAATCTTAGTGATAATACTAACATTACATTAATTCAACCTGGTATTTATGAAATAACCTTATGCGGTCAAATATCAGGTGTTGATCAAAGTCACGGAGCTATATTTTATTTATCAAATACAAATGGTTCTGTAATACAAGATCTCTCATTTGAAGTTAAAGCTGGTACTACATCTAGAATGGATTGTTCTGAAGCTATTATGACAAAAATAGATACCGAAACTACAGTATATGTTCGTTGTGGTATTATAGGAGATAGCAGTACAGCTAATATTGATTTTTCAAATGTAAATTTAATCATTAAAAAATACAATGCATCAATTTAATTATCAAAGAAATCACTTTATAGTGATTTTTAAATGTTTTAATTATTATATCGATATTAAATACTTTTATATATACTCATTTAAACATCATTATTCTAATAAACAAGCTAACATATATTATATTAAAGGAAAAGTGATTTTATGAAGATAATAAATAATAAAACTGTAACAGTATCTACAAGTGATGAATTAAAAAATGTTCTAGAAAATAATAATGGTTATGAATATATTTATTTAGAAGATGACATTACTTTAAAAAGTGGTATCAGAATAAATTCAAATAAAAGCAACATAACAATTAATGGAACATATCAAAATACTATTCATACTTTAACAGGAATAGATAGCTCGGAAGAACTTGATACTATATCTACTACAGCACTTACAAAACAAGTTAAAATTATTAACATAAAAATAATAAATACTAATATATATGGTATTATTTGTGTACCCGAAGATGATAGTTATGAAGAAATAGTAACTATTTATGATAATATTATATTTAATGGAACACAACTATCATTTAATCCATATGGTACTGTCAAAATAACTAATTCCGTAATAAATATTGAAGATACAAATGGAATAAAGTCTCAAGAAGTATGTGAAGCTGAACGAGTCATCATAGGTGGTAAAACAAATATATCAAGTAGTTCTTCTGACTTTCAACTTTTTGCTTTTAGAAGCGATTCTACTAATCCCTATGTTATATTTTTATGTAAAAGTGAAGTAATCATATCAACTGATTCAAGAGAATTTATGGTTGGAACTAATAAATTAAATTTCACAATTCTTCACGATACAAAAGTACATTTAACTACCGAAAATGGTTTTGCTTTCCTACCAAGATATGGTGTAAATAATGTTCTAATAGATGAAAGAGCATCATTTATATTTATTGAAAAAAGTCATCAAAGAATTCCAATGTGGGCTATATTTGGAAGTCTTACTATGAAAGAAGATTCAGAATTGCAAATAATAAATTCATATGATAATACTCCTAGTGATAACTACAATATTCACTTTAAAGGTACTGATTGTAAAATAAATTTATACAATCCAAAAAATTTAACAATATATACAAAAAATTCAAATGTCATATATACAGATAACTCCCTAACCTTTAATATAAGTTATTCTAGAATTAATATGTGGCAAGATTCTACTCAATTATCTAATGCTGGAGATATAAACAATTTGCCAAATTATTCATGGTATAAAAATGATAACTTACTTCAGATTGATGGAATTATGACATCATCAATGACTGCAATCACTCATCACAATATGACTACTAGTGAATTAGCAAAATTACCTGATATTGGTAATTTTACATTTCAAAATAGAAAACAATTATCAATAGGAACAACAAATATGAATATACATCCAATTAACTCAACTAAAAATACCATTAGTGGTCATACTGATAGTTTTGCTGATGTTTTAATTAAATACAATGGAAATTCAGAAATAGTAAATGCTGATGATAATGGATTATTTGAATATAACATAACATCTTCTATACCTGATAATACCACTATAGAATTAACATCTAATGTATCAGGTAGTTTTATTTATGGTACTAGAACAGTCACTACTCCATTTACTGGTGAATTATCATTATTAGAAGTAAATCAATCAATAGATTTTGCAAATATTCCTATAAATGATACTTATATATTTTCAAAAACTAATGATTTAAAAACTAAAATAGTTGATAGCAGATTAAATAGTTCAGATTGGAAATTATATGCATATATAAATAATCCTTTAACTTCAGCAAATGGTTTTATACTAGAAAATGCTTTAGTTTTTAAAAAATTTGATAATGAAATTATTACTTTAACTAGCAATCTACATTAGTTTTTACTGGAGAAAACAATAAAGGAATTGTTAGTTTTAAAGAACTAAATTGGTCAACAGAAAAAGGTCCACTATTAGACCTTACTAATGATGCTTTAGAAGCAAATGAGGAATATTTTGCTACTATTAATTTTAATATAGAAGAATAACTAAATTAATTTTTTAATTATTTTCAGTAATTTTTATGATAATACATGAAAATTAAAAGGCAAAAAATAGGATTAATTTCCTATTTTTTTTGCTTTTGTATCAATTCAATATTTGGATGCTTAATTAACTTAATCATATCAAATGGTACAGGATTTCTATAGCCTGATGATTTCATATGTCTAACTGTAGGGTCAAATGATAAATGACATCCATTATCATATGCAGGAACAAAATATTCTTTATATGCAGGGCATTCTATTATAACACTACCATATCTTAAGGATACACCACCTAAATACCAATCAACTCCCATATTATTATTGTATATTTTACCATCTTCTTCATATTCTATATACTCATCATTCTTACTATTCCCATAAATATATCCAAGTTCTAAATATTTATCATATAATTCTTCACTTATTGCCCTATAAACACAATCACTTTTTAACTCATAACCATCTATATTTTTTATTGGATGATCTCTTCCTAATAATAGTTTTTCTCTAAAATCTAGTTTTATATTATTAATTATTTTTTCTTGTGCTGAACGTAATTCTTTATCATTTGAAAGTGGCATCTCTGATACATTATATAACTCCATAAAATCACCTAATCTTTAAATAATT
The DNA here is from genome assembly GCA_934122215.1 of uncultured Bacilli bacterium. GTDB lineage: Bacteria > Bacillota_I > Bacilli_A > RF39 > UBA660 > UMGS1498. Next base: position 8,789 of record CAKOWF010000022.1, read on the forward strand.
TAACTAATATAGTTTTTGTTAATTCATCTATTAAAAATATTGTTAACACTATTATTATACAATATATTAATTGAAATAGTGATAACCTAACTATACCAAACATACTTTTTAAAGGTGTTATAAATAATAGTATTTGAATTAGAAGTAAAATGATCATACTTTTATTCATAACTTTATTTTTAAACATTCCTTCAAATATTATATTTTTCTTTAAATTTCTACAAGTAAATGCAAATATCATTTCAAGTAGTATCAAACATAAAAATGCCATTGATATTGAAGTACTAACTCCATATATATTAACACTTGTAAAATATACAAATAAAATTACACTTGTTTTTAATAATGATGACAAGAATATTTTTGATAATAAAAATGGTGTGAAAAAAGTATTTGTATTTTTAACTTTTCGTTCCATAATATCATTAGTGCCCTCTTCAAATGATAAGGCAATAGCTGGTATAGAATCTGTTATTAAATTAATATATAATAATTGAATTGGCAAGAATATTTCTATTCCAAATATCATTCCAATAAAAACTACCAATACTTCTGCTATATTACCTGTAATTAAATATACCAAAACATTTCTAATGTTATCATATATTCTTCTTCCTTCTTCTACAGCGGTTACTATTGTAGAAAAACTATCATCTGCTAATATAATATCAGAAACATTTTTGGAAACTTCTGTTCCAGTAATACCCATTCCTATTCCAATATCTGCTTTTTTAAGTGCTGGAGCATCATTTACTCCATCTCCTGTCATAGCTACTACTACATTATTTTCTTTCCAAGCATTAACAATTTCTAATTTGTTCATAGGACTTACTCGAGCATATACTGAATATTCTTTTACTTTATCTTTCAATTCTTGTTTAGATAATTTATCTATTTCTGTTCCAGTAATAGCTTCTTTTCTATTACTTAATATCCCAATTTCTTTACTAATAGCAATAGCCGTATCCAATGAATCACCAGTTATCATTATAGGTTTTATATTAGCAAGTTTACATTCATTAATAGCTTCTTTAACATCTAGTCTAGGTGGATCTATCATTAAAGTCATTCCAACAAATATTAAGTTATTTTCTAAATTAATATCTAAATTATATTCATCACTTATTTCTTTAAAAGCAAAAGCTAATATTCTATATGCTTTATTAGATAATTCTTTTTCTTTATTTTTTAATTCTTGTTTTTTACTATCACCTAAATCACTGATATTACCATTTTCATATATTTTAGTACAGCAATTAATTATTGAATCAAAACTACCTTTAGTTAATATTTTTATACATTTATCATACCTATTAATTGTTGACATCATTTTTCTATCAGAATCAAATGGTAATTCACCAATTCTTAAGATTTTACTTCTCAAGTCATTTACATCAATCAAATGATCTTCACAAATATTATATAGAGCTATTTCTGTAGAATCTCCTATATATTTATCATCACTTTTTTCTACATCATTATTTAAAGCCATCATTTCTAATAAATCATTATTTATTTCTTCTTTTGAATCAATTAATTTATTATCAAAATAAATTCCTACTACAGTCATTTTATTTTGAGTAATTGTACCTGTTTTATCCGAACAAATTACTTCGGTACAACCTAGTGTTTCAACAGAAGATAATTTTCTTACTATGGCTTTCTTTTTTGACATTGTTGCTACACCTAATGATAAAGTGATAGTAATAACTGCCGGTAATCCTTCTGGAATAGCAGCTACAGCTAGTGAAATAGATAACATTATAACTTCACTAATTTTCATTCCTTTGATTAATCCTATAATAAACATAATAAATATTATTACAAAAATTATTATTGATAAAAATTTGCTTATATCATTTATTTTTCTTTCTAAAGGAGTTACCTCTTTTATTTCTTCAGTTAAAGTCTTAGCTATTAAACCAAATTCGGTATCCATTCCCGTACTTGTTACTACCGCTATACATTTACCATATGTTATGTTTGTACCAGAATATATCATATTTGTTCTGTTTTGTAATGGTAGTTCACCATCTAATTTTGATGATGTTTTAGATACATTAGTTGATTCACCAGTTAATGATGATTCATCACATTTAAGTGAAGCCTCATATATAATTCTAGCATCTGCCGGTACTGTATCACCTGCTTCTAATACTAAAATATCACCTATAACTATATCTTCTGAATCAATTTCAATAATTTTTCCTTCTCTTTTTACTTTTGTTTTAGTAGTTTGAAGTTTTTTTAATTCTTCTAATGCTTTATCAGCTTTTAATTCTTGAATATACCCTACAATTGCATTTATTATTACAATGAGTAAAATAATAATACTATCAGTAAATGATTCATTATTTATAATTGATAAGATAAATGAAACAATAGCTGATAATATTAAAATAATTATCATTATATCTTTAAATTGACATAAAAATTTTTTTATTTTTGATTGCTTATTTGTTACTTTTAATTTATTTTTTCCATATTTTTTTAATCTATTTGCTACTTCTATATTTTTAAGACCTTCTTCATTAGAGTCTAAATTATTTAATACTTCTTCTATGTCAAAATTATAATAATTCATCATTTATCTTTCCTTGATTTTTATCTAATTTATTAAGCATCAACAATATATTTTTTTCATTAGTTTTTATTTGATATTGTAATTTAGAAAATTTTTTATTTAATTTTAATTCCATAAGTATATTTTTCATGTTTACCTCCAACTTATAATTATTACTTCAATTATTATTATATCACACTTCAAATATATTTGAAGTAATAATTATATAATTTAAACAGAAAGTTATTATTTACTGAGGTATTTTATGAAAGATAATATGATGATGAAAAATTTAAAAAAGATTGTAAAAGCTAAAAACAAATCACTTACTTCTTTAGCAGTTGAATTAGAAGTTTCTCAAGAAGCTATAAGCCAATATATAAGTGGCAAAATAAAACCTAAGACTAAAACAATTATTGAAATGGCTAAAATATTAGATACATCTACTGATTATTTGTTAGGATTAACTGACAATCCTACTCCGAATGATTTTTATTTAACAGAAAAAGAAAATATATTAATTAATAATTATCGTTCTTTAAGCAATGATGAAAAAATACAAGTTGAAGCTTATATACAAGCAATGATTGATATTAAAAATTCTAAATAAGGTTCTACCTTATTTTTTTGTAATCCAATACTACATTAAATTCACCTTGACTATAAGGCGCTACTTGATATTGTGGAAAGAATAAAATTATTCCATTTTTACTGAATACAAAATTTGTAAAGTTTTCTTTTTTTGGTTTTGTACCTTCATATAACATAGTTGAAGAAGTTATTTTATCATTACTTTTTAATATTTCTCTACTATTTTCAGAAAATATATTTAAAATATTTTGATTTTTATTTATCAAATCATCTATCGTAATTATTACATTATTTTTTATATCATAAACAACTGTATAAATTCTATGATTAGGATGTGCTCCTCCTGTATAATCTTCTATCCTAAATATATAAGATATATAATTGTCATACTCATAACAATCATATAAAATTATTAATGAATAATATTGATTAATAGGATAATCAGAACTATTAATATTTTCTTTAAATTCTTTTATATATTCATATATTTTATCATTAATAACATTATTTAACTTAGAATAATCAGTTTTAGGATAGTAAGCTATTATTTTATAGTTATTGTTTTTTTCTTCTATTTTATATTCATTATTACTTATTGCTTTTACATTTATTATATAAATACAAAAAATTAAATTTATTATTAAAAATAAAATTATTAAATATTTTAATTTCATATTATCACCATTAAATAATATTCAATATAAAAATATTTATAAATCAATTCAATTATGTTATCATATTAATGATAGGAGGATATATGAATATAGAAGAAATACTAACTGGTAAATATATATGGACAATATTAATATCATTTTTAATAGCTATTGTTATATTAAAAATAAAAGATAAAATTATTAATAAATCAATTAAAAAAATTGGTTCTATCAAAACAGAAGAAAGCAAGAAAAAATTAACTTATATAAAGTTAATTGATCATATTATCAACTACATTGTTATAATTATTTTATTTCTTATTATTTTACAATTATTTGGTGTTGATGTAACATCTATTATAGCTGGTATTGGTGTTGTTTCATTAGTAGCCGGACTTGCATTACAGGATGCCTTAAAAGACATTATAATGGGATTCAACATTATAGTAGATAATTATTTTTCTGTAGGTGATGTTATTAAAATTGGCGAAGTTGAAGGAAAAGTAATTGAAGTTGGAGTTAAATCAACTAAATTAAAAGATGTAAACAACGATAATATTTTAGTTATATCTAATAGAAATATAAATGAATCTTTAAAAATATCTGATTTAAATGGTATTGATATACCATTACCATATGAGGAAGATACATTAAAAATTGAAAAAATAATCAATGAAATAATTATTAAATTAAAAGAAAATAATGATATAAAAGAGGTTAAATATTTGGGAATAAATGAATTTGGTGATTCTGCTATAATATATAAAATATTACTAACATGTTCACCAGATAAAAAATTATCTACTAAAAGATTTGCTTTAAGAACTATAAAAATAATGTTAGATAAAAATAATATAACAATTCCATATAATCAGTTAGATATACATCAAAAATAGGATTTTTTAAATCCTATTTTTTGTATATTTTTATTTCTCCTATACCACCACTAATAGATATATTATTAGATCCATTACCTACTACTTCATTATCTGATATTTCTTGATTGTCGATTGTTACTTTTCCTATGCCTTTATTTATTTTTAATTTATAATCATCACCAATTAAGTTTAATTCTAAATTGCCTATTCCTGTATCTAAATTACTATTTCCAGATATAAAAGAGGTAATTATAGTTTCTCCAATTCCCATATCGAAATCTAAATTATTTAATTTACCATTGTTGATTTTAAAACTTCCTAATCCTGTATCTATATATGCACTATTTGTTTCAATATTATCAATTACAGTTTCACCAACACCTAAATTTAAATTTAATTTATTTGTCATTAAATTTTCTATATATAAAGTTCCTGATCCATTATTTATTTTTGTTTCTTCTAAATTAGCTGGGACATATATCGTAAGTTCTCCAGTATTATTTTTAAATATGTTATGTTTATTTTCTGATATTTTTAATGTATTATTTAATGATTTTATTTCTATATTAGAATTATTTGTTTCTACAATATACTTATCACCTTGTTTAATATTGATATTTGTGTATTTTATATCAACATCTAGATTTTGAAATGATTCTACTTCATATGTTTTAAGTTCACCTATATTATTTTTACCAAATATATGGGTTATAGCATATATACCAGTTAATATACTTGAGAATATAGTAACAATTAAAAATATAGCAAAGGCTATGGCTACATTTTTAATTATTTTTTGTGATGTACTCACTTAATATCTACTCCACCAAATAAACAAGTTGAGTTTATATAAATTGTATATTTAGAATCATTATTTCTGTTTTTTCGTTTATCATCTACTCCACCAAATATAGAAGTTGATTTTACTTTAACATTTATATCTTCTGGAATAAATAAGTCTATACCACCAAATATACTTGATGTATTTATTACTACATCTTCATTTATTTTGGCATTTCTTAAATCAATTGTAACTTCACCAAATACTGCTGTTAAATCTGTACCTGTAAATTCATCATCAATATTTATTTTTTGGCTTGAAAATGTAGAACAATAACTACCTTTTTTATTGTTATTTAATTTTCCTATTTGTTCACTTATTTTTTTATTAAAAACATCTTTAAATATAATAGATAATCCTATTATTACTAATATAGCTGGTATTAATAATTTCCAGAATAATTCAAAACTTAATATATTTTGACAACATAATAATAAGAAAATACCTATTAATATTCCTATAATACTTCCTGTTTTATCATTGTCATTAAATAATCCTATAAAGCATGGAACAATTATAAATAAAGTCCACCATCCATCAAAGAAAATATCAATGTTTGTTAATCCAATAGCATTACATCCTAATATAACACCTACTATTATTAAAATTAACCCCCATAATAAACTGGTAAATTTTTTCATTATATCACTCCTCATATACATTTTACTACATTAATTATATTATTACAACCTATCTTTTATTTAAAATATCTGGATAATATTTTTTCTTCTACTTTTAATCTATCATTACAAAAATGTAATTTTTCAATAACATCTAATCCTATATATTTTTTTGTCAATTCTACGGCATTTTCATATTGTTCAATTTGATTTGAAAAATGAGCATCTATTCCATATAGCACTTTTAAATTTTTATACTCAGAAGCTATTTTCCAAAATTCTTTACAAGGATATTCTATTTTTGTTTTTTTACCTTCTATATATAAAACTGGTTCGGTTAAGTTAATTTCTAGTGGTATTGAATATTTTTCTGCAGCAGCACAAATCAAATGAGCAACTTCATTTTCAACTTTTCCAAATTTTTTCCTATTTAACATATAAAGATCTGGATGTGCAATTATATCTGGTATATTCTTTTGCATCGCTGTTATTACATATTCAGCATATTTCAATAAATCAGCATCAGTAAAATCAATTTTTCTAAAAATTTTTAAGTTATTATTATCATCATATATAAAATGTTGTCCTAGAATAATCTTATTTGTTTCTTTTTTTAATTCAAAAATATTTTGTTCTTGTCCAGGAAGATATTCAACTTCAAATCCCGTTTCAATTTCAATTATATCTTTATATTTTTCTTTTAATGATTTTATACTATTTAAATATTCATCTTTTTGGCTATATGACATTATCATATTTTTTCTAATATCTATCATTTCTTTTTCTGGGCAATGATCTGTGAATGCTATTTTCGTAAATCCTTTTTTTATAAAAAGTTTAACAAAATCTTCATCAGACATATTATTATCTGCATGTCCACATCTATATGTATGAGTATGATAGTTAAATTTTTGCATATTTTTACCCTCCTTATATTTAATTAATTTTTGATATATTCATATTATTTATTCATAAAGAATAATTACAATAGATAATCATAAAATAGCTTTATTTTTTTGTATTAATAATATTTTTTAGTTTAAGTTTCATCTTGTTTTTTTCTTCTAATCTTTTATTTATCCCATTTTTATAATTAATTAAAATATTTGGATAAGAGGTTTTTAAACGTCTATATAGTATTGAATTATTATTAATCCATTTTAAAACTTCTTCTCTAATATATTCTGTATTATCTTTGTTATCATCTTTAATATGATTTTTTATCTTAAATGTTACTATAAATGAAATTATATTATCTACAATAAACAATATCAATATTGCACCAGCTAGTACATTTAATAAAGTATTTGGTATTAAATTTACTAATGAAATTACAAATGGGTGAATTATATATACAACTAGACATCCTAATATTCCAAAAGGAATCATTGTATCTAGACAAATTCGTCCATTTAAATTAAATTTTTTTGTTGAGTAATCCCACCATTTAGCATTAAACATTTTTTCCATAAAGTATGATGTAAAATATTCTAGTAATGAACATACAAATATTGCCTTTAAAAATACGGCTAACATATCTGATGTATCTTTTCCAATTAGAAATACAATAGCTAGAACACCATACCCATATATTGTACATAATGGTCCTATTAAAAAACCTCTATTAATGAATCTTTTATATTGAAATAACTTACATGTTACTTCTAAACACCATCCTATAAAAGAATATATTATAAAATATAAAAAATACTTAACTATCATAAAAATGCTCCATTCTAAAATCATTATACAATAAAAACAAATATAAATCTACTATACTTTTTGTAATTCATATGTTGTATTCAGTATTCTTTTATCACTACAATATTCCATTATAAATTTATTATCTTTTTTTG
>CAKOWF010000023.1 GCA_934122215.1 uncultured Bacilli bacterium
AAAATATCCTAACGCCACAGGGGGTCGTTAGGAATCCAAAACAAAGGAATATACCTAACATTGAACCATTAGGTATGTTCTCTTTTATTATATACATTTTACATTATTTATGCAACATTTTAATATACATTTATATTTTTTGTACTTGAAATTACCTTCTAAATATATAATAAATTAATAATGTAATCTTACTTGTCAACCATAGTAAACATATTTCAAATATATTTGCTTTGTTATAATTTTGTTCAAAATACATTTGACTTTTCTTTAATATTTTATACTTATTAATCTTATTAATATTTTTATCTATTGTTACAGAATGATTATGAAATACTTCAACACCTGTATTAATTACTGTTTTTAAATTATTTTCTTTTAGTTTAGAACATAATATATTTTCTTCATAATATAGAAAAACGTTTTCATCAAAAAAGCCTATTTTCTTAAGTACATCACTTCTAATCAAAAAGAAACATCCAGAAACTATATCTACCTCTACTATTGGTTCATTATAGTAATCGTCTTTATATAATAAATATTTGTCTTTTATTTTTTTATGTAAACACACTATATTTGACAAAATATCTATCCAAGGAGTTGGTTGAATCCATCCTCTACTATAACCAACATGTTCCTTTATTAATGGAGCTACTACAGCAACATCAAGTGATAAAGTTTTAATTAAATCAATAATTACATCTTCATTTGATATTACGATATCAGGATTACTTATTATAATATTACATTTTTTATATTTATCTATTAAATATTTACTACCTAAATTAATACCTGAACCATATCCTTTATTTAAACAATTTTTAAGAATAGTAATTTTATTATTTTTCAATTTTAGTAATCTTTCATATGAATCATCTTTTGAATCATTATCTACTATTACTATTTCATCTATTACTTCATAATCTTCTATATTTTGTATTAAATTATAAGTAGTTTTATAATCATTATAATTCACTATTATAAAACAATTTTTCATAATTACCTCCATTTAACATAATTATTATAACACATATACTTACTGATGGTGAAACTAATATATGACCTTGAAATAAAGCCAATATTAAAGATAACACTAAAGAATAAATTTCTAATTTTTTATTCATCTTTATTTTATATAGAATATATATAACTGGTATAAAATATAAGATAAATCCTACATAGCCATTTCTATATAATATATCAAAATAGTCCATTTCTATTGTTTTAATATTTACATCATCTGTACCATAATTTTCTATATAACCAATTCCCATAATATGGTTATATAAATCACTATTATTAAAATTTGTTCTTGTTTCATTTAAAAATTTTAGTCTTGATGAGAAAATAAAGTGATCAATATTTTTAATTGTTAATAAATCTTCAACATTTTTAATTTCTAAAAAATCTAAATGTATTTTAATATTTTTATAAAAATTAGTTTTAGGTATTAAATATATACTAAGTGATATTAATAATATAAACGGTAATACTAAAAGTTTTATTTTTTCCTTATTATTTTTTAAATACAAAATTATAAATAATAAATATGTTAATAATGTTGTTATAACAGGTACTTTACTTCCCATACTAAATGATACAAATATAATTATAATAAAGAAAATAATATTTAAAATTATATTTTTTTTATTTATTAATTCTTTTAAGAAAAATGGTAATAATATAGTAAATATACCACCAATTTCATTAGTAGAATTAAACCATCCTATACTACCAACTTTGCTATAAGCATAACTATTAAATCCTGTTTTAGTTATTATTGGAATAAAAATTAATAATAAATATTCTAGAAAAACTATACTTAGTATTTTAAAACTTATTTTTTTATTATCTAAATATAGAATATATAAACTAACTAAAGCTATTGGAAAAAAGAAATATCTAAATATATTAGAAATTTCATAAATAAAATCTTTATTTAAATATGCATATACAATTGATATTAATAAATACATAAATATAAATAAATAATATAATAATGAATATTTCTTATATTTATTTTTACTTATAAATATAGAATAATATAAAATTATAAATAAAAATGATAATTTAACTATAATAATAAAATTAAAACTAATTTTAAACACATTTATTAATAAACTTGTAGTTAAATCAAAAAATGGTCCTAAAATTAAAAATAGAGTAATTATTTTTATAATATTTTTGTCTAACCACTTATTCATACTATCACCTATTTAATTGTATCAAATTTTAAAGAAAAAATCTTTAATTTTTATTATTGATTTGGAAAAACTATTATTTGATAACATCTTTTTTGTCATTCATTTTTAACACTTTTTTAATTATTACAATATCATTAGTAGCATTTTCAGTATTTTAAAAATTTATTTAATTTAAATTTTTAATTAAAATATTATATTGTTTAATATGTATAAACTATGATAAAAAAAACATATTAATATCGAGGGATTCTTATGAAAGTAGAAAAAAAAGCAATAAATAACATTGAAAATATAAAAAAATTAAACAATTATAGTAGTGATATAGTAGAAAGAAATATAACTTGTTATAACAAAAATATTATATATATTTATCTAGAAAGTGTTAGCAGTGATGATAAAATAAGTGATTTTTTTGTTCAAAATGTATCTACATTAGTTAAGAAAAAAACATGTATTTTTGAAGATATATATGAAACCTTAAAAAATACTATTTACAATAGCCATTTAACAACTTCTAATGATATAGAAGAAATATTTACTTTTTTAGCTTCTGGATATACATGTATTTTTATAGATGGATGTAAAGAAGCAATATTAGTAGAAACTAAAATGTCATTAGATAGAGGTGTTACAGAAGCATCTACTGAAACTGTTGTAAGAGGACCAAAAGATAGTTTTACAGAAAATAATGCTAAAAACATTGGTTTAATTAGAAAAAGAATAAAAGATCCCAATTTATACTTTGATGAAATAACAGTAGGTAGAAGAACTAAAACAAAAATAAATGTAATCTATATTAGTGACATTGTTGATAATAAAAAAGTATATGAAATAAAAAAGAAAGTAAAAAAAATAGATATAGATGGAATATTGGATAGTGGATATTTAAGAAGCTTTTTAGAACCAACTCAAAAAGCAAGTTTTCCTGTATTTCAAAGCACTGAAAGACCTGATTTAGCTTGTTCTCACTTATTAGATGGGAAAATAATCATAATGGTTGAAAATAGTCCATTCGTTTTAGTAACACCTACAGTATTTATTGATTACATACACAATCCGGAAGATTATTATCAAAAATCATCTAATGTTAATATCACCAGAATATTAAGGACTTTAGGTTTTTTTATGACTTTATTGACACCAGGATTATATATAGCGCTTACTACATATAATCAAGAGATTATACCAAATGAATTATTAATATCAGTAGCTATACAAAGAGATGGTGTTCCATTTCCAACTTTTTTTGAGGTTTCACTTATGATTATAGCTTTTGAAATATTAAGAGAAAGTGATATTAGAATACCTAATGCGATGGGTGCTGCTGTTAGTATTGTTGGAGCATTAATACTAGGAGAAGCTGCAGTAAGTGCCGGTATAGTATCACCAATAGTAATTATAATAATAGCTCTTACATCGATTAGTGGATTATTATTTTCTGATATTGATTTTGTTAATGGTCTCAGAACTTGGAGAATGATATTAATATTTTTCTCTTCTGTAGGGGGATTAATTGGACTAGTTATAGGTTGCATAATATTTACAACTAAATTATGTAGTTTAGAAACTGAAGGTGTACCATATTTGACACCAATTTCACCATTCTACTTGTCAGATCAAAATGATTCTATAAGAAAAATACCACGTAATAAAATGTTTTTTAGACCTAATTATTTAACTAAAAAGAATAAAAGGAGGTTAAAAGATGAAAATTAAATTATTGATACCAGTTTTATTTCTTTTTATATTAACAGGTTGTTGGAATTATAGGGAATTAAATGATTTAGCTATAGCTACTGGAATTGCTATTGATAAAAGTGAAGATGGATTTGAAGTTAGTGTTTTAATTGCAAATGCTAGAAAGGCTCAAGTTAGTACTAAAGAAGGAGAAAGTCAAACTTCTGTATATTCAGAAAATGGAAAAACTATTACAGAAGCTTTAAGAAATATTAATTTGAAATTTCCTAAAGAAATATATATTGGTCATTTATCGGTTATTGTCATAAATGAAGAAATAGCTAAGGAAGGATTATATCCAATATTAGATTATTTTTTGAGAGAACCAGAGTCCTCTAAAAGATTTTACTCTATAATAGCTAGAGATTGCAAAGCTAAAGAAGTTATCTCTATCTTATCTCCATTAGAATCTTTTCCATCACAAAATTTATATTTTAATATAAAAAATTCTCCTAATTCACAAGGAGTTTCACCTAGTGTAACATTTAGTAAATTTATTGAAAATATTTTAAAACCTGGTACTGAGCCATTTTTACCTACTGTTATAATTGAGGGTGATTCTGAAAAAGCTACTGATAGTGATGATTTACAGAAATCTGTTCCTTCTGCTAATTTAAAATTAGATACAATGGCTATTTTTAAAGATGATAAATTAATCGGTTATGCTGATGAAGATGAAAGTAGAGGAATAGATTTGATTAATGAAAAGGTTGAAAACACTACTTCTTCATTTAAATACAATAATCATTATATTTCTATTAGTTTAAGTGAAATAAAAGTTAAAAAATCTATTGATATTATAGATGATGAAATTATTGCTTATATTACTTTAGAAAGTATTGCTTCTATTAAAGAAATAGCTGGTGATGAAAATTTAAATGATAAAGAAGTAATCAACGATATTGAAAAAAAATCCGAAGAGGCAATTAAAAATATTATAGAAAGAGGACTGGATTGTGCTTTAAAAAAATATAAAAGTGATATCTTTGGATTCGGTAATTTAATATACAAAAAAGATCCTAAATATTTTGAAAAAATAAAATATGATTGGGATGATAAATTAAACGATTTAAAAACTGTAGTAAATGTTAATTTAAAATTACAAACTAAAGGTTCATTAGAACAAACTATTGGAGGACTATTAAATGACATCAAAAATTAAAAACTTAGAAATAAATTTGCTTATATGGTTTATTATGAGTTCTGGTATGTTGGGTATATTTTTTAATACAGCTATCGCTAGTGCTAACGTTGATGCTTGGATGTCTCCCTTAATTGGAATGATTTTTGGAATTGTACCAGTTATTGTTATATTAAAATTAATTAATCATGATGAAAATCTTAATATAAATTTACTGCTTGAAAAAAAATGGGGTAAATTTGGTAAAATTGTTAGCATTTTAATTGCATTATTTGTAAGTACATTTGTAATGTTGAACTTTTACAATTTAACTAATTTTATTAGTTCTGACTACCTATATAATACTCCTAGATTATTTATTTCAATATTATTTATTATTCCAATAATTTATGTTCTTTCTTTTAATGTTATTATAATATCCAGAACTACTATGATTTTTGGAATTATTTCAATAATATTATTTAGTTTTGCTGTTGCTGGTGTTTCTACTCAAATTGTTCCAAATAATATTTTTCCTATTTTAAAAGATGGTATTATTCCACCTATAATAGCAGGATTATATTATGTATGTTATATAGTTTTTCCTTTATTTTTATTAACAATTATTCCTAAAAAGTTAATTAGAAATAATAATAAATATAATAAAAGATTCATTATTACTTATATAATATCTTGTTTATCATTGTGTTTAATGACTTATTTAGTAATATCTAGTTATGGAATAGAATTATCTCTTTTATATCAATATCCTGAATATAATATTTTGAAAAGAATCTCAATTTTATCTTTATTTGACAGAATTGAAAGCATTATTTCACTTGTATTAGTATTATTTATTTATACAGCTTGTGTTATGGGATGCTTTTATATTAAACAAACTTACTTTGATGTTTTTAAATTAGAAAATAATAAAAAAAATAATACAATCATACTTGTATTAATTATAATTGTATTAATATTTGGTACTACTATCTTTCCAAATAATACAATAGGTAATGTTATTATTATAAATATATATCACATATTACTTACTATATTTTTCTTCATAATACCTTTAATACTCGTATTTTTTACAAAAAAGAAGAATTAACTATTTTAACAAATTAAATATTAACACAACTGCTCCTATTAGAAAAGCTATAGTTAATATAACTAATAATATTTTAATTAAAGTATTATTAGTTTTTAAGTTTTGTTTTATATCCGTTAATTCTTCAAAATCTTCTTCTTTAAATCCTAGACTAGAAGTAAAAAATGATTTATCTAATTCATTTTTTTCTTCTTTTTTTGATTCTTCTTTTTTTACTTCATTTATTATATTTTTTATAGTTGATTTATCAGTTGTAATTGTATTTTCATTTGACTTCAAATCATCTAATAAATCTAAACTTAATTCTTTATCAGTCATTGAGTTCAATGTACTTGTATTTGTTATGGTATCAATTAATTCTTTTAAATAATTTTCATCATTTCCATTTTCCATTTCACGACGTCTTTTTTCTCTTAAATCTTTAAATATATCATAACTGGTATTATTTATAGATTTATATTTATCAGTACTACTTCTGTTTTCTTTTGCATTATTCAATATTTCCCTAATATCATAATTTTTTTCTTCTTCTATTTTTATGTTAGGTTTTTCTACTGGTTTTATTGTGGAAAAATTTTTTTGATTTAAATATTCCTCTCTATTTTTAAGCATTTGTTTTACTTTATTTATATCAATTTCACTACCTTTATCTATAGTAGCTACTCCTTCTATATTACTATAATTGGTATTTTCATACATATCACGATATAGTTTTTGATTTCTTTCAATACGTTTTCTAGGTACTTGTTCTTCTTCATAGTATCTATCCATTCTACTTGCCATATCGTTCACCTCACTATTATAATAATATCATAAAATAATAAAAATTAATAGATGTACTTGAAAATTATCTTTATTTTTTTGTATAATTAACTAGGAGGTATTCAATGAAAAAAATAATTGTTAATAGTAATTGTATCGGTTGTGGAGCATGTACTAGTTTTTGTGATGTTTTCAAATTTAATGATGAAGGACTTGCTACTACAGATGAAAATAAAAATATTATAGATAATATGGATGAAGAAACTAAAGAAAACGCTATGGATGCCCTTGAAAATTGTCCTGTTAGCGCTATTGAAATAATTGATGAAAAACTTGCTACTACAGATGAAAATAAGAATATTATAGATAAAAAGAATGCTATGAATATGGCAGAAAATTTTAATAATAAAAATGATGAAAAAGAAGAAAAATAAGCAACTTATGTTATGCTTATTTTTTTATTTAGTTATTAATAAAATATTAACAATCACTTATCTCTTTTAGTTCCTCATTTAATATAGAATATAAATATATTTCTACTTCCTTGTCACTTATCTTTTCTACATAATTTTTATATCCTAATAATTGTTTTTCATATGACTCATCATCTATATTTTTAAGCTTATAATCTACTATCTTTATAACATCCTCATATTCAAGAATTAAATCTATTGTTCCAGATGTATTATCAATAAATTCATATTCTTTATAGACATTAATTATTTTTTCATTAAATAATGATGTTTTAAAGAATTTTTTTATTTTTTCTATATAAATTGATGGTAAATCAATATCATAATTAGGATTATTAAAATCAATATTTTCCATCACACTATGTATTTTATTACCAAATTCATATAATTCTTTTTGTTCTTTAGTTATCAATTTAGTTTGTTCTTTTGAATATTTTATTTCTTCTAATAATGGTTCTTCTATACTTAATTCTGATACATTTATATATTCATCATCTTTTATTTTATATTCTTTATATTTAGAATATTGATAATCTCTTGTTATATTAAGTGAATTAATATTTAATGGTTTAATATATTTTTCTAAATTTTCTTTAATTGAAGATATAATATCCTCAAAAGATCTATAATTTAGTCTACCCATTACTATATTATTTTCTATTAAACTATTTTTATCTTTAGATGATACTACAATAATCATTTTTTCTCTTGCTCTAGTAAGCGCTACATAAAACAATCTAATTTGCTCTGATATTTCTTCCTTAATATAATTATTTTTAAGTAAATAGTAATCAATAGTTTTTCTAAAATATCCATTAATATATGGTATAACTATGTGATCACTAAATAATATTTTTTCATTTAACTCCCTAATGTTAAATTTTGAATATAAACCAGTATAATAACAAATAGGAAATTCTAATCCTTTAGAGCCATGAATAGTCATTATTTTAACACTTTCATTGAAGTGATCTGTAATACTATATTTTAAATCCAATCCTTGTTCTATTAATTCAGATAAATAATTAGTAAAATCTTCCAAATTGTATCCAATATTTCCTAATGATTGTGAAACTTTGTTCAAATAATCTAAAACAGTTAAATTTTCTTCTATATTACCTATTTTAATTATATTTTCATAAATGTTTAATTTATTGAATAATTCTTTTATAAATATATAAATAGATTCTTCAGTATATGGAACCATATTATTTATTAAATCATATAATTCGCTACTATAGTTGTTATTTTTTATCATATTAAATAAAACATTATCATCATATTCAAAAAGATAAGATCTAGCTATTGATAGAAAGTTATATTTATAATTATCATCAAATTGTTTATTTTTTTGTAATAATATTAATTCACATATATTTTTGATAATATTAATATTTATATTATTAAGTAAATTATCATCTCTTTTAATAGTTAATGGTATTTCTAAATATTCAAATATTTTTTTATATAATTCAAAGTTTTTACTTTTATTCATTAAAATAACAAAATCGTTATAAGTTATATCTCTCAATTTATTGGTTTTTTTATCCAACACTTGATACTTATTGAGTACTTTATTTTTAATATCGTTTGCTACAGCAAATATTTCTATTTCTTCTTTTGAATATTTTGTATCTTTATCATATTCATAGTTAAATATCTCTATGTCATTTGAAATACTATTATTGCCTGATTCATTATATGTGATATTTCCAAATATCATAGAATGATCATCTATATAATTAGCACCGCCTATATTGTCGTCCATTATATTTTTAAATATATCATTAATGTTATTAATTACTTCTTCCCTTGATCTAAAATTTTTACTTAGATCAATTTTAAAACCATTAACATTATTTTTGTAATTATCATATTTGTTCTTAAATATATATGGATTAGCATTTCTAAATCGATATATTGATTGCTTTATATCTCCAACCATATAAACATTATTATTTTCTATTAGATTAATAAACTCTTCCTGTAGATCATTAGTATCTTGGTACTCATCAATCATTATTTCGTTAAATTGATTTTTTAATTCTTGCCTAATTTCCTCATTGCTTTTTACAATTTTAATTGCCATTTTTGCTATATCATTAAAACTAAACAATTGATTTTCATATTTAAATTTTTCTATCTTTTTGCTTAATTTTTCCATTATAAAAATAATTATTTCTATATTTTCTTTTGTATCTTTAATTAAATTTATTAATTCAGTTTCTTCATAATTACACAGTTCATTAATTTCAGCTAAGTTTTTTGATATAATTTCTTTTATATCTTTTGCTTCTTGACTAGAATTACGTGGTAATTGAGGAAGTGATATATTCACATTTTGTTTTATTTCATTATAAGTTTTTGAATTTAATAATGGATTTAAAAATTCACTAATTTTTTCCATATATATGTCTTCTGAATAATTAGTCAACTTTTCTAGATAATTTTTTACTACATTTATTTTTGATTTGATTAAACTAAAATAATCACTTTTTAAATTGTTTAAATAATTATCATTAAAGTAATCATTTATATAATTTGATAAATATTCCTCTTTGTTATTTTTTAAATCTAATTTACTATATAAATTCAATAGTTGTTTTTTTAATTCCGTATCATCCTTCAAACAAAAATCAGTTATAAATTTAACGAATTTTGGATTATTTTCGTTATATAAATTATCTAATACTTCTTCAAGTAATTTTTTTGTTTTTATATTTAATATTCCACCTTCTTCTATTGAAATATTGGGTGATAAATTTAAAATATAATGATATTTTTTTACTATTGATAAAGCAAAACTATCAAATGTTGTTATATATGATTTATTTAGTAATTTTAAATTATCTATTAAGTTTTCTTCTATTATTTTACTTTTTATTCTTTCCTTCATTTCTTTTGCTGCTGCTTTAGTAAAAGTTAATATTAATAATTCATCTATTTTAACATTATTTTTTAGTTTTCTAATAACTCTTTCTGACAATACTGCCGTCTTACCACTACCAGCTGAAGCACTGACAATAATATTGGTATTTTCTTTTTCTATAGCTAATTTTTGTTCTTCAGTCCATTTTGTCATGCTTCACCTCCATTTAAAAAATCTAATTTATTTGGTATATCTAGTTCAATAAAATCTTCATTTTTCTTATAACAAATGTCACTATATGGGCAAAATTTACATGTATTTTCCTTTTCTAATTTTTTAGGATTAATTATGAAGTCACAGGATAATATTCTGTCAATTGCATTATTAATATTTTTATCTACTATTTTATATAAATTATTTAGTTGATTTTGGGTTAATATTTTTGAATATGCATAAAATCCATTTTTAGAAATTTTTAGTGATTTTATTATTTCACTATCTTGATATGTTATATCCACCTTTGACAATATGTCGGTATCATCTATAGAATATCCTTCTAATTTAAGATTATCTTCTTTTTGCTTTGTATAATCTTTTTTAGGATCATAATAAAATTCATTATTCAATATTTTTTGCAAATATATACCAGCTACTTTAGCATGTTCAAAACCATTGATGTGATGAGATAAATATAAATATATCGGTAATTGCATATCTAAACCATATAAAGTTTTACTTATATTTGTTAATGGTGTTCCTGTCTTATAATCTATAATAGCTAGAACACTTTTATCTTTTGAATATTTAATTTTGTCTATTATTCCCATAAATGTTATAGATATATTTTTATCCTTGTTTACAAATACTTTCTTTTCATGTAGTTCTTCTGTTAATTTTGAATACTTATTTTGTTTATTTATAGTAGTAATTATAAATAATAAGTCATTTTTTAATTTATCTAAAAATATTTTTTCCTTAGCATCAAATTCGTATTTACTTAATTCTTCATTATATACATCATCATAATTAAAATTTTCCACATTATATTTTTCTAAAACCGAATGGAATATTTTTCCTATTTTAATGGCAAACGTTTCCTCATATGGAGTTATTTTTAAAATATTATTCAAGTAGAAACGAAATTGACATTTATAAAAATTATCAATACTAGAATATGATAAAGTTAATTTGTTATTTAAAAATTCATATAAGGAAGATTTATCAATATATGTAAATTGATTATCATATTTTTTATAATCTATACTTTTATAATTAAAATATAATTTATTTAAAGATTTATCAATTATATTATACTTGTTTTTTTCGTCTAAAAATTTAGCCAAAAGAAGTTTATTGTAAATATTTGAATGACTGTAATTATTATAATCAATTGTCTTTAATTCATAATCTAGATTTGTAGATATACTAGATATTTGAAATTCTCCAGATGAAGTTTTTTTACTATAAGTAAATGTAATGTTAGCTATATTAAACTCACTTATTAATTCTTGTTCCAATATATTATTTTTTTCAATACTTGTATCAATATTTAATTGTTGTTTTATTTTGTCTGAAAAATAGTCTTCATCCTTATAATATTTTGGATATGCATCATTAAATCCAAGTAAAAAAACATAATCTCCTTCATTTATATGATTAATTATTTCTATTTTATTTTGATATTTTTTATATATTAGATTAGTATTTTTCATAGTTGATTCAATTATATCTATAAACTTATCATCAATGTCATTTATGAAAGAATAATCATTTAAAATATTTATTATTTGCTTTTTTATATAACTATTTTCTACTAAAGATATAGCTTTTTCCTTATTTCTAACTAATTTTAAATCATTAATAAATTTAATAGCACTTGGATTAGAATATAATGTATAGCTAACTTCTATTGGAATATTATAAAATTTAAATATTCTTAATATATACTCTTTATATTCATCATCTATATTCATTAATTTTATTTTGTTTATGTCTACTCCATTATTAATTAATTCTATTATTTTATTAGCTGTATAGTTAACTTCCTCTTCTATCGAATTAAATTCATACACGTCATATTTTTTATTTTTTAGCTGTACATTTTCTTCTACATAATCATAATTCGATAATATACTCTTTTCAAATTTATTAAGTGGATATCTATATACCGTTATTTTAGTATTTTTCAAATTGTTTACAAAAGCATTATATATAAGTAAATTATGATTAATTAAATCAGTTTTTAATGTGGATAACATCGTTGTATCATTTACATATATCATATTTTTTAAATAAGTTATGGCTATATCATACCTAATATTATACTTATTTATTAAATAATAAATAGCTCTTTCATCATATGTAAAAAGAGTTTTTGATATAAATTCATCCATAGTCATTATTTTTTGATTGATTAGTCTTTTTCTTTCTAATAAAAGTCTTTTTTTTATTTCAGGATATGTTATAACTATTTCCATAATTCCACCTTCTTTTTATATTATATCTTAATTATGAAAAGAAAAAAATACTCTTTGAAAGTATTTTTAACATTGTTCATCACACACTACATCGTATACTTTAGTCGCATATGCTGAGATAACATTTGATAATTCAGTTTTTTGGTCTTCAGTTAACTCTATATATGGGTTTTCTTGGCTATCTAAAGTACCAATATGTACATATACAATCTTTCCTTCTTTAACAAAAACTAAAGTTGGAAAATATAATCTTTTTATTGAGCTATCATTTAATCCAGAATATTCTCCTAAATAATCTTTTAAAATGTCTATTATTTCGTAATATTCTTTTGTTCCCACTTTATCGGTTACTACATTTCCATTTTCATCTAAATGTTTACTATCACGTATGTTTGATGCATTATAATAATAAAATGGCATTGTATATTCGTTTAACGTATTAACTAATATTGGAACTAAATTTCTGCACCATGGGCATTCTGGAAATCCAAAATAAATAACACCAGTTCCATTTTTTAAAATATCTATTATTTCATCTGCATTTTTATATTTTACATTATTATTTTCTAAAATATTTACATTCATGTGGTAATTATTAGTTTTTTCATTATAAACACCATTTAGTTTTTCATACTCTTCTTTAAATCTTATTTCTTCATTTGTAACAATATTTTTTGTATCACTATCAACAAAATTATATATCAAATAGCTTGATAATAAAAATATTATTAATAAAATTCCTAGTTCTATTTTAACTTTCATTTTAACACCTTACTTCTCTAATTCTGCTATTGCTTTTTTGATTATATCTATTGATATTTGTAATTTTTTTGTTTCTTCTTCATTTAAATTTATGTATATTTTTCTGCTTATCCCATTTTTATCTAATACATAAGGAAGACCAACAAATACATCATTATCTTTATCATATCCTGAGACTGTCATGACAGTGTGTTCATCACATAAAATTGCATTTGTAATTCTAACTAAACACATTCCTATTCCATAACAAGTAGCTCCTTTTCTATCTATTATTTCATATGCTGCATTCTTTACATTATTGCATATTTCATCTAATGATGTTATAGGTAGAAAATTTTCTATATTTTGAAGTGCTATATTGACATTGCTCCATGGAACGAATTCGGAATCTCCATGTTCTCCTATCACATAAGCATGGATATTTTTAGGATTAATGTTTATTTTTTCACTTATTAAATACCTTAAACGTGCCGTATCTAAAGTTGTACCTGATCCTATTACCTTACTTGGAGAAAAACCTGAATATTTATAAGTTAAATATGTCATTACATCTAATGGATTAGTTGCCACCAAGAAAATACCATTAAATCCGTTATTTATAACATTTTCAACAATATTTTTAAATATTTTACTATTCTTGTTAATTAAATCCATTCTTGTTTCTCCAGGGTTTTGATTTGCCCCAGCAGCTATACAAACTATTTTTGCATCTTTACAATCTGAATATTCACCAACTCTAATATTTATTTTTGATGGAGAATAAGCTAAGCAATGATTTAGATCCATAACCTCACCTATAACTCTTTTTTTATCCAAATCGATAAGTATTAATTCATTAACTTGTGTACTTTGATTTAACAGTGCATATGCATAGCTCATGCCTACATTACCACAGCCTATTATTACAACCTTATTATTCATTTTATTCACCATTATTATTATACCTTATTTTAATATAATTAAAAAGATTTATTATATTTTTTTTAATATTTTAGGTATTTTATAATTAAATAGCTATGATATATATGATGAGAAAATTAATGAGAAAATTTAGAAAGGAAAATATATGAATAAATTAAAAAATAAATTTGAGACAATAAAAAAACTTGGATGGATTAAAAGTATTAGAAAAGGCAGTACTGGAATTGGAGCTACTTTTGAAAAATTATTAGGAGTAAATGAGAATAGTTTTGAAATACCAGATTTTGACGGAATTGAAATTAAAACTAAAAGAAATTATAGCAATTCGTTTACATCACTGTTTAATTACTCACCAGAAGGTAAATATAGTTATGAAATAGAAAAAATTAAAGACAAATATGGTTATCCAGATAAAATTATCAAAAAATATAAAGTGTTAAATAAATCATTTTACTGTAATACAAAAATTAGAGTAAGTAATTATTATTTTATACTAAAAGTAAATATGGAGTCTAAAAAAATCATATTAAACATTATTGATTTATATGGAAAGTTAGTAGAAAATAATATATATTGGGATTTCGATGAGATAAAAGAAAAATTAAATAGAAAACTACATTTTTTAGCATTTGTCAATGCTAGTAGAAAAATCATTAATAACGATGAGTATTTTAAATATTATAAAATGGATTTAT
The DNA here is from genome assembly GCA_934122215.1 of uncultured Bacilli bacterium. Classification (GTDB taxonomy): domain Bacteria; phylum Bacillota_I; class Bacilli_A; order RF39; family UBA660; genus UMGS1498. The sequence continues at coordinate 15,129 of CAKOWF010000023.1, forward strand.
ATGAATTAAAAAATTTTGAAACTTTCATAGCTTTATTTGAAAAAGGAATAATTAGAATTACATTTAAAATGAGTATTTTTAGAGATGGTACTAAAATTGGACAACTACATAATCATGGAACTAGTTTTGACATAAAAGAAGAAGATTTATCAAAATTATTTAATAGAATAGCTACATTTTATTAAATTAATTTATAATGGCTCAGCATTTTAATAACAATTTGGGACCAAAGGGTATAAAAAAAAGAACACAATGTCCTTTAAAAATCTAAATGGTCGGGAAAACAGGATTTGAACCTGCAACCCCTTGGTCCCAAACCAAGTGCTCTACCAAGTTGAGCCATTTCCCGATAACAAAATAATATCATAAAATAAATTCAATTTCAATACATTTTATGCATTTTAAGATTAAATATTTATAAATAAATGGTGTGTCTGGAGGGATTCGAACCCCCGACCTTTTGGTTCGTAGCCAAACACTCTATCCAGCTGAGCTACAGACACGTTTTTCCTAGCAATGATGATTATAACACAAAATAAACAAATAATCAACATTGCTGCTAAAAAATAAAAACTAGATTGCTCTAGCTTCATTTTCTAAATGGTGGCTCCGAATGGAATCGAACCATCGACACAGGGATTTTCAGTCCCTTGCTCTACCGACTGAGCTACAGAGCCATAATGGCGGTTCCGACGAGAATCGAACTCGCGATCTTCTGCGTGACAGGCAGACGTGATAACCGCTACACCACGGAACCAATATGGTTGCGGAAGATGGATTTGAACCAACGACCTTCGGGTTATGAGCCCGACGAGCTACCAAACTGCTCCATTCCGCGATATAAATAAATGGCGGAGAAAGAGGGATTCGAACCCCCGCGCCGTCTCCGACCTCCCGGTTTTCAAGACCGGTCCCTTCAACCAGACTTGGGTATTTCTCCATTTGTATCTTTGTATCACTGCTGTTGATACGTGTATAATTATAACATATAAAATTATTTAAGACAATATATTTTATGAAATTTTTTAATTTTTTATTACTTTTTAAATATAGCAATATATTTTTAATAAAAAAACTTACATTAAAATGTAAGTAAATTTCACCAAAATGGTGCCTAAGGCCGGACTTGAACCGGCACGGGATTTGACTCCCGCAGGATTTTAAGTCCTGTGCGTCTACCA
>CAKOWF010000024.1 GCA_934122215.1 uncultured Bacilli bacterium
CTTGACTATATGGAGAAGATAGAAAGATTAAATCAAAATCCAATGTTTATAAATTGGATAACAAAAGAAAAAGATGAGGAAATGATAAAAAACACGCAGTTAAGAAGAGCAAAGGAAGATGGAATATCTCAAGGTATATCACAAGGTATATCACAAGGTATATCACAAGGGATAACACAGGGAATATCACAAGGAATTGACTTTGGGAAAAAGGAACTAATAAATACGATGTTAAATAATGGAATAAAAATAGAAAAAATATCTAAAATGACTAATATCAAAATAGAAGAAATTAATAAAATAATTAAATAAAAAATCTACATATTTTAATTAATGTAGATTTTTTTTCTTTTTTTAAAAATCACATGCTTTAGGATGTTTAGGTAATCCTGGTAATGTTAAAATATTACCACTATATGCAACAATATATCCAGCACCATTATTTACTTTTATATCATTTATTTTAATGTAATCTAAACTAGTATCCTTATTGCCATTTAGTGATAATGGAGATTTAGCAATACAAATAGGTAAATTATTTAATCCCATTTTATTAATTTTATCAATTTTTTCTAATACATCACTAGTATATATAACTTTATCAACATGATACATTTTAGTACATATTTTATTTATTTTATTTTGAATATCTTCTTCAAGTTCATATAAATATTTAATATTATTTTCTTTAACTAGGTCAATAATTTTAAGCCCTAATTTAATAGAACCATCACTACCTTTTAAATAAGATTCACATATTTCAAAAGGCATATTTAAATTGTTAACAAAATCACTTAATATGTTTATTTCCTCATTAGAATCATCTTCAAATTTATTTAAAACAACTAATACATTATTAGTAAAATTATTAATATTTTGAATATGTTTTTCCAAATTATTTAATCCATTAATTAAAGAATTATTTCCATGATATTTAAGAGCTCTAATAGTAACATTTAAAATAACTAAATTTGGATTTAAATTTCCTGTTCTACATTTAATATCAAAGAATTTTTCACATCCTAAATCACTACCAAATCCAGCTTCAACTATTGTATAATCTGCTAAACTAGTTGCTAAGGTTGTAGAAATTAATGAATTGCAACCAATAGATACATTCGCAAATGGCCCCATGTGAACTATAACTGGATTATTTTCTAAACTTCTAACTAAATTAGGATATAAGGCTTTTTCAAGTAAAGTGTATATTGCTCCAGTAGCATTTAATGATTTAAAATAAATAGGTAAATCATTATCATCATAAGCAATTAATATATTATCAATTCTATTTCTTAAATCATTATCATCTTTAGTTAATGTCATAATACCCATTATTTCACTAGCAGCAGTAATATCATAGTGATATAAGTTATTATCAATAATAATATTTCTTAAACTTCTATCGCATATATCAATAGCTCTATTAAAAACTATTTTTTTAATTTTAAGTTCATTTCCATGAAAAATATGGTTATCAATTAATGCACATATTAAATTATTAGCATTCGTAATAGCGCTAAAATCACCTGTAAATGATAAATTAATATCATTTTCGGGAATAACACTAGCTTTGCCACCTCCAGTAGCCCCTCCTTTAATACCAAAGGTAGGACCCATAGATGGTTCTCTAATAACAGCAACACTATTTTTTCCTAACTTTCTTAATACATCATTAATTCCAATTACAAGTGTTGTTTTACCTTCTCCATATGGTGTAGGAGTAATAGATGTAACTAAAATTAAGTTACCTTTTTTATTAGTATTATCCTTTTTAATTATTTTAGCTATATCTTTTCCATAAGTAATAATATCTTCATCATTTAAATTTAATTTTTGAGCTATTTCACTAATCATATAAATCACCTAATTAATTATACCATGGAAATTAAATAAAAGACTTATAAAATCTTTTAATGTATAAAATTTTATGATAAACTATAGGTAGGAAGAGGGTGTGGTTTTATGAAAGATAATTTACTTCCAGCAGATATTTTTATTGTTATGAATAAAACTATACTTAACGAATATGACAGAAAAATTATTACAATGCTATATCAACCTATAATAGGAATGAATGCTACAGGATTGTATTTTACTTTATGGTCTTATATTGAAAAAAATGAAATTTTATCTAGGGAATGGAATCATCATCATTTAATGACTAGTATGAGAATCAGTTTAAAAGAAATCAAAGAAGCTAGAGAAAAATTAGAGGGAATTGGACTTATTAAAACTTATTTACGTAAAGGTAATGTTAATAATTATGTATATGAAGTGTATTCTCCAGTCAGTCCAAGTGAATTTGTTAATAATCCAATATTAGGAGTAACTTTGTATAATAACGTTGGTGATACTGAATATGATAAAATAATTAATTATTTTAAAATACCAAGAGTTAGTTTAAAAGATTATGAAGATATTACTTTAAAATTTACAGATGTGTTTGAAACAACTAATTTGTCAAATTATGAAACTATTGATAAAGATATTAAAAGGGTAAATAGTAATAAATTAGAATTGGCGACTAAAAATGATTTAAGTACGATATTTTCATTTATTCCAGAAGAAATGTTAAATATAAAAACAATAACAAAAGATACAAAGGAATTAATTTATAAATTAGGGTTTATATATAACTATGATGATGAAAGAATGAGTGAGTTAATAAGAAACTCATTAAATGAAAGAAAAACTATTGATAAAAATATACTGAAAATGAATGCTAGAAAATATTATGAATTTGAACATAGTGGAAAATTACCTAGTTTAATATATCGTAATCAACCTGAATATTTAAGAAAAGTAGCTGGTGAAAATACTAAAAAAGCAAAAATAATTTATCAATTTGAAAGTACAAGCCCATATGATTTTTTAGTAAACAAAAATAATGGCGCTAAACCAAGTAAAAAAGATATAGAATTATTGGAAACATTATTAATTGATATGGATTTAAAACCAGGAGTTGTCAATGTACTCATTGATTATGTTTTAAAAATAAATGATAATAAGTTAACTAAAAACTTTGTAGAAGTAATTGCTTCACAGTGGGCGAGAAATAAAGTTGAAACTGTTGAGTCAGCTATGAAATTAGCAGAGAAAGAATATAAAAGTAGAAAAATAAAAAATACAAAAGTGATAGAAGAAAAACCTGAATGGTTTGATAAAGAAATAAAAACTAATAAAGCAAGTGATGCTGAAATGAAAGAAATGGAAGAACTATTAAAAGAATTTAGGTGATAGTATGAAGAATTCAAATGAATTATTAGATAAATACCAAAAACAAAATTTAGAAACAAAGTTATTAATGGATTTAGAAAAATCACTAGAAGATGAAAAATTTTTAGAATTTGTTTCAAAATTAAATTTGTCTAAAGAAAAATTGTGTAAATATACATCAATATTAGAAGAGAGTTTTGAAGAATATAATCATTGTAAAAACTGCAAATGTTTAGAATCATGCAAAAACAAAGTATCTGGATATGCATATTTACCTAAAAAAATAAATGACAAGTTAGAGTTTTATTATAAAGCTTGTAAATATCAAAATAAGTATTTAAAAGAAAAAAAACTAACAGATAATGTATATTCATATGAAGTACCAGAAGCTATAAAAAAAGCTAGTATGAAAGATATATATATTGATAATAAGGATCGATATGAAATAATCAAATGGATTAATAATTTTTTAAAAACATATGAAAAAAATAAAAATCAAAAAGGACTATATTTAAATGGTAACTTTGGGTGTGGGAAAACATATTTAATTTCAGCTATGTTTAATGAATTAGCAACGAAAGGTTATAGATCAGCTATTGTGTTTTGGCCAGAATATTTAAATAGTTTAAAATGTAGTTTCAATGACTATCAAGAATTTAAAAATAAAATAGAAATGATAAAAAAAGTACCATTGTTGTTAATAGATGATATAGGGGCAGAAGCTACTACATCTTGGGGAAGAGATGAAATACTAATGCCTATTCTTCAATATCGTATGGATAGTTCATTACCAACCTTTTTTACATCAAATTGTACTTTGAAGGAATTAGAAAATCATTTTAGTAATTCTAAAGTTGGTGTTGAAGGATTAAAAGCTAGAAGAATAATTGAAAGAATAAAACAGTTAACAGAAGAAATTAAATTAGTTAGTGATAATTTGAGGAAGTAATATGGAAGAAAAAGAATTTGACAAATTAAATAATGAAGAAATAAATAAAGAATTAAAAGCATGTAAAATAGAACTTTTTGCTTTAATATTTCAAGAACATACATGTATGAACGATAATAATTTAGAAGAAATATCTATTTTGAGAAAAAATGTAAAAAAGATAAAAGAAAAGATTAAACTATTACGAAGTTTAAAAAATGTACCAGTAAATTACCCAAAAGAAGATAAAAAAAATAAAAAAGAAGAAAATGTTGTTGATGATAAACCTATATTAAATAGTAGTGAATTAGATTTTTTAAATAAAAATATAAGTGGCAATCATTTAAACGATTTAACTAATTTTGAAAATATAGAAGTACCTCTAATTGATCATTTACTAGTTATAAAACAAAAATATGTATCATATAGAAAAACAATAAATATGAAAATTAGAAATATTAGAAAAAGTATTAGTATTTTAAATGATTTTCAAAGTAAAGAAAGTATAAAATTAAATCAATTATTAAGAGATAACTTAAAATTAAAAAAAATTTTATCAAAAATAATTAAATACTTAGATAAATTAATTAAAATAGAATTTAAGAAAAAGAATAGTCTAAATAGAAAAGAAAAAAGACTAATAGAAACTTTATTTGCTGATAAATATGGAATAAAAGAATCAATTATAGGAATAGAAAAAGATTATGATATAGAAGAACTATATTCAACTTACTATGAATTAACATTTAAAGATAGAGATCTAGATAAAATATCTAATTTGTTAGAAAAATATCCTGATTTATATTTATTAAAGAATAAAAGAAGGTTATTTTATGAAATAATATTAGATAGATATGCTAATGTATTGTTAAATAAAAATTACATAGGTGATAGTGAAAAAAGTAAAAATAATTTAGAAGAATTAGAATATTATAAAAAATTAATTCTTAAATATTTATCATATAGTTTTGAAAATGATAAATGTATAATCAAAGATTTAACTATAAAAAAAATAGAAAGAATACTTACTATACTAAATAGAAATGATATTTATATTGAAAAAAGTAAAGAAATATTAAATCAAATGAAATATTTTAAAGAAATTATTCAATTGGGATGTTTCAATAATAATGAAGAAGTAAAAGAAATAAATAATGAATATATATTTTCTATAGATAGCATTGGAACAAAAATAATAGAAGATGCTATATCAGTCAAAAAGGATAGTAATTATTATTATATGAATATCTATATTCCAGATTTAGTATCATTTATACCTAGAAAATCTATTTTAGAAAAAACTGCATTAGACAGGTATAGGAATAATAACTACACTTTTCCATTAGATATTGTTAGATTTTTTAAACTAAATCAAGGAAAAAAGAAAAGAGTTATAGGATATCATTTTATATATGATAGTGAAGGAAATATCAAAAATATATCAATAGAAAAAAACATTGTAAAATTATATAATACATATTCTTTTGAACAATTTAATAAACTATTTGATACAGAAGATAAAAATGCTAATATATTAAAAGAATTATTTGAATTAATTACAAATAAAAAACTAGAAGATATTAACTATTCTTCATCAGCTCTTTTATCATTTTTAATTCAAAATAATGGAAAAATAATAGCCAAGTATTTAAATAATCAAAATATTATGTGTTTATATAAAAATATAAATAATGGAGAAGTTCATTCTATATATGAGGAAAATGATTATGTAGAATTTACTTCACCAATAAGAAGTTATGTTTCATTTTTTAATCAAAAATCAATGTTTGAACACATTAATGCAATAGAATTAATGGAAAAATGTGAAATAATAAATCAAAAAACGAAAAAAATAAAATAATATACATTGACAAACAATTAATAAGTGATAAAATAAAGTTGTAAATGATTTTGATTAGGACAATACATATTTTTAAACTTTGTAGAGAGTTATCGACTGGTGAAAGATAATAAGCAAAAAAATATAGTTACTACCTATGAATTGGACTCGAAAGAAGTTCCGGGTAAAACCGTTATCTAATTAAGTTAAATAAAGGATGGTACCGTGTTTTCGCACTCCTTAATACCATTCTTTTTTTTTGTTGGAGGTTGTATGGAAGATTTTAAAGAATTATTAGAAAAATATTTGGATGAAGAAGAAATAGCTAAAAAGAGAGAAGAAGATAGTTCTGAAGAACTAGAAATAAAAAATAATAAAACAATAAATAATTTTCACATTACTATTTCAATAAAAGATTTTGTAAATTACTATCTAGGAACAGAACATGATTGTAAAAATTTAAAACATCGAGGGCTTAAATCATTTAATAATCCATATGTAATAGGTATATCTAATGATTTTGCTGCTAAAAATCCAGACCATGTTAGAAGAAACGAAATTTTGGTAGTAATAGATGATTATGGAAATCCTGGAACATATATAAATCCAAATTTATTAAGAAAAATAAAGACAATGGAAGAGTGTAAACACTTACTTAAATTGTTACAAAAAGTTAGAATTTATAACTTAGAAAAAATTAATAAATTATATACAGAATATATGAATATTCAAAATAAAATATTAGATTTAGAAAAAATATATGTTGATGGATGTGATTTATTATATGTATTAAATAAAAATAATATATTAAGAAAAATAAAAAAATATGTTAGAGAATCATATGAAAAAAGATCAGAATTTAATGAACAAACTGAAGATATTGAAAAGTTATTAAGCAATGAAAATAGTTTAATTACTAATTTAGAAGAATTAATAAAAGTAAAGGAGAAAAGAAAATGAAAAATATTAAAGAAGAAGAATATTTAAGTAAATTAAATCATAGTTGTGCCCATTTATTAGCGCAAGCAGTAAAACATTTATATCCTCATGCAATGTTTTGGGTAGGGCCTGTAATAGAAGAAGGATTTTACTATGATATTGATTTAGGTGATGACGTAATCAAAGAAGAAGATTTACCAAAAATCGAAAAAGAAATGAAGAAAATTGCTAAAGATGGTAAAAGAATAGTAAGACATGAATTAACAAAAGAAGAAGCTTTAGAAATGTTTAAAAACGATCCATATAAGATTGATTTAATATCTAGAATGGATGAAAAAGATACTGTTATATCTTGTTATACACAAGGTGATTTTACTGATTTATGTAGAGGACCACATGTTGACACAGTAAAAGAATTAAAACATTTTAAATTATTAAAAGTAAGTGGAGCATACTGGAAAGGTGATTCAAAAAATAAAATGTTGCAACGTATTTATGGTGTTTGTTATGAAACTGAAGAAGAATTAGAAGAACATCTAAAACTAATACAAGAAGCAAAAGAGAGAGATCATAGAAAACTAGGAAAAGATTTAGAAATTTTTATGACTAATGAATTAGTAGGTGCAGGTATGCCATTATGGTTACCAAATGGAGCATTAATTAGAAAACAATTAGAAAACTATATATATGAAAAAGAACAAAAATTAGGATATCAACATGTATATACTCCATGTGTTGGAACAGTAAATTTATATAAAACTTCAGGACATTGGGATCATTATAAAGAAAATATGTTTCCATCAATGAAAGTAGATGATGAAGAATTTGTTTTAAGACCAATGAATTGTCCACATCATATGTTAGTTTATAAAAACAAATTACATTCATATAGAGATTTACCAATTAGAATAGGTGAATTTGCTACTGATTTTAGATATGAAGCATCAGGAGCAGTAAAAGGTCTTGAAAGAGTTAGATGCATGTGTCAAAATGATGCTCACCTATTTGTAACACCAGAACAAATAAAAGATGAATTTAAAAAAGTTGTTAGTTTAATTTTAGATGTATATAAAGATTTTGGTATTAAAAATTATAAATTTAGATTATCATTAAGAGATAAAAATGATAAAGAAAAATATTTTGATGATGATGAAATGTGGAATGCAGCAGAAGATAAGTTAAGAGAAGTATTAAATGAATTAAATGTTGAATACTTTGAAGCAATTGGTGAAGCAGCATTCTATGGACCAAAGTTAGATGTTGAAGTAAAACCAGCAGTAGGTCCAGAAGTAACTTTATCAACTTGTCAATTAGATTTCTTACTTCCTAGAAGGTTTGATTTATCATATATAGATTCTAATGGAGAGAAAAAAATACCAGTTGTATTACATAGAGCAATATTTGGTACATTTGATAGGTTTACAGCATTCTTAATTGAAGAAACAAAAGGAACATTTCCAACTTGGTTATGTCCAGTACAAGTAAATATTATTCCAGTAAAAAATGAATATCATTTAGAATATTCCAAAAAGGTAGAAGAACTATTAAGAAATAGTAATATAAGAGTAGAATTAGATTCTAGGGAAGAAAAACTATCATATAAATTAAGAGAAAGTAGTATAAATAAAATTCCATATACATTAATAATTGGTGACAAAGAGGTAGAAAATAATACAGTAAGTTATAGATGTTTAGGATCAAATGATACTACAACAATTTCATTAGAAGAGTTTATTAAATATATTAATGATGTTATAGATAATAAAAGATAACTAAAAGTGAACTACTATGTTCACTTTTTTGATAAAAATATTTTGACATTTATAAAAAAAATGATATAATATTAAGAAATTAAATTTGAAGGGGGAATTTTTGATGGAAACAGAAACTATAAAAAATGATATATTAGAAATAAAAAAATTAATTGATCAAGAAAAATATGCCGATGCACTATTGTTATGTAATAAATACCCTAATAATATAAAAACAATAAATTTAAAAATATCTGTATATGTTGCTCAAAAGAAATTAGAACAGGCTTTATGTTTATGTAATAAATTTGAAAATGAATATACGATTCAAATAAGAAAAGCTTCAATATTACTTAAAATGAATGAATATGATGAATTACAAAATTTTTGTAGTAAATATAAAGAAAATAAAATTTTGAATTTATATAAAGCTAAGGCCTTAATAAATTTAGAAAAATATGAAGAAGCAATAAAAGCATGTAATGAAGTACCTAATAATGCTAATGTTCAAGAACGAAAAGTAATAGCGTTAGAAAAATTAGGAAGAATAAAAGAAGCTATAGAAATATGTAATTCTGAGCAATTTAAATCAGATGAAAGATTTATAAAAAAATATGAAGAACTTAGTAAAAAATATCAAATTGGGAATAGACACTCACAAGGATGCGAAATATTAACTCGTATTTATGATAATACTATAACAAAAGAATTAATAGAACAAAGTGAACTTAATAAATATATGAAAACTATCTTTTTAATAGCATATTATGAAAAATATAATAAAAAGGCAGGTATTCAATTTGTAAAAGAGCAAAAAAAATCTACAACGGATGGATATTTATTAAAAATATTAAATAAATTATATGACAGATTAATATCCAAAAAAACATTATTTGACATTAGCTTATATTCTACATTGACATGTTGTGAAATTGATTTTAGCAAGGTAACATCTCAAAAAGAAACAAAAGAAGAAAAAAATACAATAGAAACAATGCCAATAGAAAAGGGGGATAATATGGAAATACAAGTACCATTAAAAAAACAAAAGAAAGAAAGCAAAATTATATCAGTTCAAGGTAAGAAAGTAGATCATAGAGCACCAACTACAAGTAAAACAAAAATTATAAATGTTCCACAAAAACAAGAAGAACAAAATGAAACAAATATTTTAATCAAAGATGTTTTTGATAAAGAATTACTTGAAATAGGTAAATATATATATGTACAAATGAATTCTAGAAGACAAAAAGATGCTGTAAAAGCATGGGATAGATTAGAAAGTTTATCATATGAACCAATTACTAACAAAAAAGCAGTAGAAAAAATTATTCATTTGATATATGTTCATGCCTCATATACTGATTCAATGGAATTAAATGAAAAAAAATATGCAAAATACTTATAAACTTGTCATTAGACAAGTTTTTTTGTATAATTAAATAGGTGATAGAATGAATAGAGCAGAAGCTTCAGTAAAAAATTCTAGTTTTTCAATTATTACACAAGTATTAACTGTAATAATTAATTTTGCAGTAAAAACAGTTTTTATATATGCTTTAGGTAGTGAATATTTAGGTGTAAATGGCTTGTTTTCAAACATAATAACCATGCTTTCATTAGCTGATTTAGGCATAGGTGTTGCTATTCCATATAGTTTATATAAACCTTTATCAGAAAAAAATAATGAAAAAATAAAAACTTTAATGAATTTTTATAAAAAAATATATAATATAATAGGAATTGTTGTATTGTTGATTGGATTATCAATAACACCATTTTTACCATTAATAATAAAAGATATGCCAGAAAATATTCCACATATTTATTTAATATATGATTTATTTGTAATTCATTCAGCATCTAGTTATTTCTTTGTATATAAAAAATTTTTGATAGATTCTGATCAAAAAAGTTACATTACTAGTAAAATCATATTTATTTTTTCCACAGTTTTATCAATAATTCAAATATTTATTTTAATTTTTACACATAATTTTGTATTATTCTTATTATCTAGTATTTTTATTGTAATAATTCAAAATATATATATATCCAAAAAAGCAAATAAAATGTATCCTTGTTTAAAAGAAAAAAATATAGAACAATTAGATAAAAAAGAATACAATGAAATTAAAAAGAATATCTCATCATTATTTATATATAAAGTTGGTAATGTAATAATGAATGGTACAGATAATATAGTAATTTCTAAAATAATAGGTCTTATAGAAGTTGGAATATATTCAAATTATTTGCTTATTATAAATTCAATATATAATATTTTAAATCAAATATTTAATGCTATAACATCAAGTATTGGTAATTTAGTAGTAACAACAGATGAAAAAAGAAGTCTAAATGTATATGAAAATTTAAATTTTTTTACATTTGCTTTATATGGAACAGTATGTATTTGTATAATGGTATTAATTAATCCATTTATAAATATATGGATTGGCGAAAGTTACTTGTTAAGTAATTTAGTATCATTTTTAATAGCTTTTAATTTGTTTTTAACTGGTATGCAGAGTGTTACTTCATCATTTAGAAATGCATATGGATTATTTTATAAAGCTAAATATAGACCAGTATTAATGTGTATACTAAATATAGTCATTTCTGTCATTTTAGCTAAATATATAGGAATAGCTGGAGTTATATTAGGTACTATAATTAGTAAATTAGTTACTGTTATATGGTTAGATCCATATATAATATATCATTATGGTTTTAAAGAAAATGTAAATAAATTTTATAAACAATATATGATATATGTAGTATGTTATTTAACTATTAATTTTGTTATTTATATGTTATACAAGTACATAGTTATAAATAATATATTTATGTTTATTATTTATGGTATTTTAACATTTATAGTAATTGCTTCAATAATATGTTTACTATTCCATAAAACAAAAGAATTTAAATATTTTTATAATTACTTTATGATAAAATTCAACAAAATTTTAAAGAAAAAAAGATTATCATAATATTGGTGATAATATGAAAGTAAAATTATTCGATGAAGCACATGAATTAGATTTAGAAAAAGCAATCAATGAATTTCTACAAAATGATATTGAAGTAATTGATATTAAATATGAAGTAGCAATCAGTGTTTTTTCTGAAGAACAAATTTATTGTTATTCAGCAATGATAATTTATAGTTAGGACATACTTTTAAGTATAGTCCTTTTATTATAAATGTGATATTATATTTATGGTGATGTTATGAAAAAACCAGAGTTACTAGCGCCAGCTGGAAGTTTTGATAGTTTAATAGCAGCTATAGAAGCAGGATGTGACGCTGTATATTTAAGTGGAACTATGTTTGGTGCTCGTAAATTCGCAGCTAATTTTAATAATGAAGAATTAATAGAAGCTATAAAATATGCCCATAAATATAAAGTAAAAGTATATGTAACAGTAAATACTTTAATATATGAAGATGAAGTAGAAGAATTTTTAAATTATATAGATTTTTTACACAGGTCAAATGTAGATGCTGTTATAATGCAAGATATTGGTATGATGGACTTAGTTAGAAAAACTTATCCTAATTTAAATATTCATGCTTCAACACAAATGCATATTCATAATTTAGAAGGAACTAAATTTATGGAAAATTTAGGACTAGAAAGAGTAGTACTAGCTAGAGAAACAAGTTATGAAGATATAAAAAAAATAAAAGAAAATACCAATATTCAGTTAGAAATATTTATTCATGGAGCACTTTGTATGTGTTATTCAGGACAGTGCCTAATGTCTAGCCTAATAGGTGGTAGAAGTGGTAATAGAGGAACTTGTACTCAATGTTGTCGTTTACCATATGATTTAATAAGTGATAATAAAAAGGTAAATAAAGATAAATATTTACTTAGTACAAAAGATTTAAATTCAATAGATAATTTATATAAATTACTAGAATTAAATATTGATAGTTTAAAAATAGAAGGAAGAATGAAAAGCCCAGAATATGTTTACCAAGTTGTAAAAATATATCGAATTATAATAGATAATTATTATTTGAATAAAAAAGTAAATATAGAAGATGAAGTAAAAAAATTACAAGTAATATTCAATAGAAAATTTACTAAAGGTTTCTTATTTAATGAAGAAAATAATAATTTTATAAACCCATACCGTCCAAATCATATGGGTATAGAAATAGGTAAAGTAATAGACTATAAAAATGGATTTGCTAAAGTATTATTAAAAGATAATTTAAGTCTTTTAGATGGAATTAGAATAATAGATAAAAGTGATAATGGTTTTATAGTAACAAAAATGTTTAAAAATAAAAAAGAAGTAGAAAAAGCTTTTAAAAATGATGTAATAGAAATAAAAGTAGATAAAGTAAATATTAATACTATCGTTGTAAAAACGAAAGATAATGAATTAATAAATGAAATAAAAAAAGAAATAAATAGTAAAAAAAGAAAATTATCTTTAAATGGTAAAATAATAATACACAAAAATAAACCAATTCATTTAATAGTTTACTTAGATGATAAATGTATAGAATTAGATGGTGATTTAGTAGATAGTTCAATAAATAATCCTACTACTAAAGAAGATGTATTAAAAAGATTTAAAAAATTAGGAAATACCAATTTCATATTTGATAATTTAGATGTAGAAATTGATGATGATGTATTTATAAGAATATATTCATTAAATGAACTAAGAAGAAATATGGTAGAAAAACTATATGAAATTCTTTTAACAAAAAGTAATTATAAAAAACAAACATATAATATTAAATTAAATGAATATAAAGAAAATTTAGGATTTAGTGTTTTAATAAATGATATAGAAGATTATAATAATATAAAAAATAAAAATATTAAATATATTTATTTAAATAAAGAACTCTATGATAAAATAGATGATTCTAGAAAAATATTAAAATTAGATCGAGTGTTACTAAATCATGTACCAAACGATAATGAATGTTTACTAGGAGAATTAGGTAGTGTTTATTACTATAAAAAAGGATTTACTGATTATTCTTTAAATGTAGTAAATTCATATTCAGTAGCTTTCTTAAATAGTATGGGTATAAAAAGAGTTACTTTATCATATGAATTAAATGATTATCAAATTAAAAATATAATAAATGAGTTTAAAAAAAGATATAATATGTTACCAAATTTAGAACTTATTGTGTCATCATATCCAGAAGTAATGGTAACAAAATTTAATTTGGTAAAATATTTCAATTTAAAAAATAATAATAACTATTTAAGGGATACTTATAATAATTTATTTAAAATAATTGAAAATAATAATGGAATGACTATAAAATTTTATAAAAAAATAAAATTAGATTCATATCAAAAATATTTTGATATGGGAATTAATACCTTAAGAATTCATATTGAAGATAAAGAAGATTATAAAAATATTTAGTTTAACTGAATATTTTTTTTGTTTAATCATATATTTTATTAGATAAGTACTGGAGGAATAATTAATGATTAATAAAAAAAATATATGGTTTTTAACTTTATTTAGTTTGATTTTAGTATTAAGTGTTTATTATATAACGATGCCATCAGAATTATTATTAAATAATACTAATTTTACAACTCCAACTATTAATAATAATAGTGATAACATTACCATAGAACCTAGTAGTGTTGTAGGAGTACTTAAGGCAGAAGATAATGATTCATTTTTAAAACAATTAGATTCATTAAAAATAATATTAATGGATAAAGAAAAAAGTACAGAAGAAAAAAATACTGCATTTGATAAAATGAAGAAATTAAATATAAATAAAACTTTAGAAGAACAAATAGAAAAATCCTTAAGTGATACTTTTAGTTTAAAAACTTTTGTTAAAATAAAAGATGATCAAGTAAAAGTAGTTGTTGAAAGTTCTGATCATGATATAAGTATGGCTAATAAAATTATGAATTTGGTTCAAAGTAATTTTGAAAATAAAATGTATGTTACTGTAGATTTTAAATAAAACAATTTTGTTTTATTTTTTTAGGCACTAAATCTCACATAAAATGAGTTGTTACATAAAATAATATGAGTAAATATAAACCACCCAACTTAGAAAGTGAGGGGAATGCATGAAAAAAGGTATATTAACTAAGAGAGAAAAGGAAGTTTTTGATTTATTAATTTTGAATAATTCTACTAGTGAAATAGCTGAAAAATTAAATATTAGTGAAAAAACAGTTAGAAATCATATATCAAATGCTATGCAAAAACTTGGTGTAAAAGGAAGAGCTGGAGCTGTAGTAGAACTTTTAAAACTTGGAGAAATATCATTTTAACCGTATTATTTACGGTTTTTTTTCATATATTTTATTAGGTGATATTGTGATAAAAAGATTTACTATAAAAAGAATTATTATGTCAAGTGCTGTTTTATTTGCTTTATTACTTTTATGTTTAATTCCAAATAAAGAATTAAAAATAGAAGAAAAAGTTAAATATATAGAAAATGACAATCTAAAAACAGTAATTTATTTACTTGATAATCATAATTATTTAGCGAGAACTACAGTAGCTATTAGTAATATAGAAGTAGAAAAAAAAGCTAAAGATTTATTAAATATTTTGATTAAAGATAGTAGTGGAGAGAGTAAGGTACCAAATGGTTTTAAATCTATAATTCCAAGCAATACTGAGATTAAAAGTTTAGAACTTGTTAATGATATCATAAAAGTTAATTTTTCTAAAGAATTATTGGATGTAAGTGAGGAATATGAGGAAAAGGTAATAGAAGCAATAGTTTATACTTTAACTAGTATAGAAGGTGTTAATAAAGTTATTATTTACGTTGATGGTGATGTATTGTCAAAATTACCTAAAACTAAAATTAATTTACCTAGTACTTTAGATAAGAGTTACGGAATAAATAAAGAATATAATATATCTAGTTTTAAAAATATTAATTCTGTTACAGTTTATTATGTTAGTAAATTTAATGATGATACTTATTATGTACCAGTAACTAAATACATGAATGATGATAGAGAAAAAATTAAAATTATTATAGAAGAATTGGCTAGTGCTCCTTTGTATAATACTGGATTAATGAGTTATTTAAATAGTAATATTTCTCTTTTAGCTAGTGAACAAGATGTAGATACTTTATCATTAGTATTTGATGATTATTTATTTAATGATGCTAATAGTAAGAATATTTTAGAAGAAGTAATTTATTCTATTAGTTTATCAGTAGGAGATAATTATGATGTAAAAGAGGTTATTTTTGAAGTAAATAATGAAGAAATTTATAAAAGTGTTATTAAAACTATTGAATAATTCTAATTTTTGATATATAATTAGTTTGTTCTCTAAAAAGAACAAATTGTCTCAGTAGCTCAGCTGGATAGAGCATCGCCCTTCTAAGGCGGGTGTCGGGGGTTCGAATCCCTCCTGGGACACCAT
>CAKOWF010000025.1 GCA_934122215.1 uncultured Bacilli bacterium
TTATTTACTTAAAATATAAAATATTAAAAGTAATAGGAGTAAAATGATAACATAAAGTTTTTGTTCTCTATGATTCATAACTACCACCTCACTTTCTAAAAAAAGTAAGGAATATACTAACGCATTAAATATGCTCTCATATATATCGTATCAAGTTTTAAAAAAATACCTGAATTTAATAAAATTTTTTTAATTATACATAAAATTATAAGGCATTAGTGCCTTTTTTATCTTTTATATGATATAATTATTTAAGTGATAATTCGCTAGGAGGAGTAATATGAAAAAAAATATAGATAATGACTTAGCAATCATCGTAAAAGATATGAGTAAAAGTTTTAAAATCTACTATGATAAACCAAATACTTTAAAAGAAAGATTACTTTTTTGGAAACGTAATGATACAGAAATAAGACCTATTTTAAAAGATATAAATTTAGAAATAAGAAAAGGAGAAACTGTAGCATTAATAGGAACAAATGGTAGTGGTAAATCAACATTATTAAAATTGATGACAAAAATCATTTATCCAAATAAAGGATATATAAAAACTAATGGTAAATTAACATCTTTACTAGAATTAGGTGCAGGATTCCATCCTGATTTTACAGGTAGAGAAAATATCTATTTTAATGCTTCTATCTTTGGATTAACAAAAAAAGAAATAGATAATAGATTAAATGATATTATTGAATTTTCCGAATTAGGTGAATTTATAGATAATCCAGTTCGTACATATTCTTCTGGTATGTATATGAGACTTGCTTTTTCAGTAGCAATCAATGTAGATGCTGAAATATTATTAATAGATGAAATTCTTGCTGTAGGGGATCAACATTTTCAAGAAAAATGTTTCAATAAATTGCAAGAATTAAAAAAATCGGGAAAAACAATTGTAATTGTTACACATGATATGGGTGCTGTAAAAAATTTATGTGATAGAGCAGTATGGATTTATGAAGGAAAAGTAAAAATGGATGGAAATTCATCAAAAGTTGTAGATGAATATTTAAAAATTTGTGGGTAGGTGTTTAAAATGAGTTTATTTAAAGAATTATATCAATATAGGGAACTGCTAAAAACAAATGTAAAAAAAGAAATAAGAGGGAAATATAAAGGATCTTTTTTGGGAGTGTTATGGAGTTTTGTAAATCCATTATTAATGGTTTTAGTATATGCCATAGTATTTCCATACATAATGAGATTTCAAGAAGATAATTATTTAATTTTCCTTATAGTAGCAATTATTCCATGGAATTTTTTTACAACAGTTATAGCTCAAGGTTCAATTACTGTTAGAACAAATGGAAATATTATTAAAAAAGTATATTTTCCTAGAGAAATTTTACCAATATCAGTGGTATTAAGTGGATTAATCAATTTTTTAATATCATGTATTATTATATTTATATTTCTAATAGGTAGCGGAATAGGTTTATCATGGTATTTATTATTACTACCTGTTATAGCTATCATAGAATTTATGTTATCTTTAGGAATAGTATTTGCTGTAAGTTCAATAAACATATATGTTAGAGATTTAGAATATATAGTTAACTTTATTATTTCTTTATTATTTTATGCAACTCCAGTACTATACAATATCAATATGTTCAATGGTAGTTGGATTTCAAAATTATTACTTCTAAATCCAATGACACATATAATAAATGCATATAGGGATATTATGTATTATCAACAATTACCGAATATGAAAAACTTAGGGGTAGTTGCTTTAGTAAGTTTTGTAATCTTGGTAATTGGATATAAAATATTTAAGAAATTAGAAAAAGGATTTGCTGAGGAAGTATAAAATATGAATAAAAAAACACTAACTGAATTATATAACAAAAAAAATAATAGCTTTACAATAATGAGCATTATATGTTCACTATTAATTATTTTTTATCATTGTTATCCATTATTTTATGGTCCAAATTCAAAGACTGATATTTTTACTAGATTTTGTGGAAGTGAAACTTTAGGTGGAGTTATTGTAGCGATGTTCTTCGTTGTATCAGGATTTATGATAACAACAAGTATAAAAAATAGCCAAAATATACTTCAATACCTAAAAAAAAGGATAAAGAAAATTTTCCCACCACTAATTTTTTGCTTAATTATTTGTGCATGCGTAATATGCCCTATAGTATCAGAAATACCAAAATTTACTTTTTTAAAAACACCATCATTATACTTAAGTTATATTATAGATAATACTTTTTTAATAAAAAATACGGTTTATAGAATAGCGGATGTATTTTCTTCTGTTCCATATGTAGGAGCAATAAATGGATCAATATGGACACTAAAACACCAATTTTTTATGTATATTTTGATGATACCAATATATTTAATATTTATAAAAAAAGAAAACAAAAAAGAAAATTACAAGTATTTATGTCTTTTATTATTAACCATAACAATGATAACTTATACAGGATATTATGATAAAATAATAAATTGGCTAGTAAAAACATTAGGTTTTATTGGAATATTTGCAGAATCAAAACAATTAATTCGCCTTATATATTACTTTTGTATAGGGGTATTTATGAATTTATATAGTGATAAAATTGAATACTCAAAAGAAAGTATTATTATTGCTTTCTTAATTTCAATATTAACATTTCCAACAAAAATATTCACTTATATTAGTTTAATAATTATTCCATATTTAACACTTTATATAGGATCAATCAAAAGTAATCTTAAAGTTAAAGATTATTCATACCAAATATTTATATGGGGATTTCCTATTGGACAGGTAATAATGCATTACTTAAATGGAAAAATTAATTTTCCTACATATGTCTTTTTATCGCTTAGTATAACATTTGTTATTTCAATTATTTCATATTATCTTACAGAACAATTATTATCAAGGAGGAAACAAATTTGATAGCATTCATAATATTACATTATAAAAATATAAAAGATACACTGGAATGTATAGAATCTATATTAAAACAAGAAACTGATAAAAAGGTAAAAATAATAGTTGTAGATAATAATACATTAAATGAAAAAGATGAACAAAAATTAAAAAAATATAATATTGATCTAATAAAATTAGAAGAAAATAAAGGATTTGCTAAAGCAAATAACATAGGATGTAAATTTGCTATAAAAAATTATAAACCAGATTATTTGATTGTAAGTAATAATGATATTATAATAAGACAAAAGGAATTTATAGAAAAGATATATAATGAAGAAAAATTTGATATTTTAGGACCTATGATACTAACAAAACATGGTCAATCAGTAAATCCTTTCCCAGTATACAAAAACATTGATGAAGTAGAAAAACAAATAAAAAAGACAAAAAAATTAATAAAAATATATCAAAGTATTATATTAAGAAATATGCTTAAAATATATATTAAGGTAAAAAAAATATTTAAAGGGGAAAAATTAGTTACTAATGGTTTAAAAAGAGAATACAATGTAGCTTTGCATGGATGCTTTTTAATATTTTCAAAACGATATTACAAAAAATATAAAGATATATTTTTTAATGAAACTTTCTTATATCATGAAGAGGAATTTATATATCAAAGAATAGTAAAAGACAAATTAATATCAATTTATGATCCTAAATTAAAAGTATTTCACAAAGAGGGAGCCTCTTTAAATAGCACAATAAAAGAAGAATATCCTAAATTAATATTTAAAAATAAAGAGATTTTAAAATCTTTAGAATTATTAGAAAAAGAAATGAGGAAGTGATTTTATGAAATTTGATGTAGTATTTGTTACATATAATTCAACAAAATGGTTACAGCAAAATATGAATAGTATATTAAAATCAGATTATAATCTAAAAAATATCTCACTATATTATGTTGATAACAATTCAAAAGATGAAACAGTAAATATACTAAAAGAATATGAAAAAAAATATTCAAAGAAGTTTAATGAAATAAAAATTATAGAAAGCAAAACCAATTTAGGGTTTGGTAGAGGAAACAATAAAGGTGCATTACTTGGTAAATCAGATTATATTTTTTTCTTAAATATTGATACTGAAATAGAACCAGATACGTTTAAAAAACTAGAAAAAGAAATCAAAGAAAATAAAGAAAAAATTGGTATTTGGGAATTAAGACAAAAACCATATGAACATCCAAAATATTATGACCCAGTAACTGGTTATACAACTTGGTCAAGTGGAGCTTGCTTTGTAATGCCAAGAGAAGTTTTTAATAAAACAAAAGGTTTTGATAAACATTTATTTATGTACTGTGAAGATGTAGAACTAAGTTGGCATACAAGACAATTAGGATATAAAATTAAATATTTATATGATATATCAATTACCCATTACTCATATGCAGAACCAAATCAATTTAAAGAAAATCAATTCATATTTGCCTATGTAAATAATTTATATTTAAGAGCTAAATATGGAAATTTAAAAAAATATTTAAAAGGACATTTATTATGTTTAAAATCTTTAAGATACAATTTAGCGTACACACATGTAAGTAATAAACAATATAAGCCAATTAGAAAAAGAATAGCAAAAGAATATTTTAAAGTTATATTTAAATCAATACCAGCTAGAATATTCAAACATACTCATAATAATAAAGAGTTTAATCCACAATTTATTAATGATTTAGATTACGAAATTACTAGATTAGGATCATTTTATACTATTGATGAAACATTAAAAAGTAATTCACTAGTAAGTATTATTGTAAGAACTTGTGGTAGACCAAATTATTTACGTGAAGCATTAATATCTTTAAGAAATCAAAGTTATAAAAACATTGAAATCGTTATTATAGAAGATGGTAAAAATATATCAGAACAAATGATAAAAAAAGAATTTAGTGATTTAAATATCAAATATAAAGCAACAGGTAAAAAACTAGAAAGAAGCGTATGTGGTAATATAGGATTAAAAATGGCAACAGGAAAGTATCTAAATTTTCTAGATGATGATGATGTATTTTATCCAGAACATGTAGAAGTACTATTAAAGGAAATGGAAAAAAATAATGCTGATATTGTATATTCAACAGGGTTAGAAACTGCAACAAATATAATTTCTAAAGATCCATACATTTATGATATAAAAACAAAAATTGTAAGACATTTCGGAAAATTTAGTCGACTAAGATTATATGAAAATAATATAACACCAATACAATGTGTTATGTTTAAAAAAGAAGTATTTGAAAATTGTGGCGGACTTGATGAAAATATAACTGCCTTAGAAGATTGGGATTTATGGATAAGATTTTCATTAAAATATAACTTCCATTATATAGAAAAAACTACATCTGTATATAGAGTCCCATTTAATAATGAAATTTCAAGTGAACGACAAAAATTTCTAAATAGTGCCTTAGATTATGTAATAAGTAAATATGATAACAATAAAATTTCAGTCAATTTAGCGGACATATTTTGGAAAAACAAATAGGTGTTAGAATGAAAAAAAAACTATCTGTAATAATGCCAGTATATAATGCAGAAAAATATCTAGATAAAAGTATTCAGTCAATTATAAACCAAACATACAAAAATATAGAATTAATAATGATTGATGATTATTCAAATGATAATTCTATAAAAATTATGGAAAAATATTTAAGTGATAACATAATTCTAATAAAAAATTTAAAAAATAGTGGGGCTGGATATTCTAGAAATGAAGGATTAAAAATTTGTACTGGCGAATACATTGGATACATAGATGCTGATGATTATATAGAACCAGACTACTATGAAAAAATGATAAATCAAATGGAAAAGGAAAACTCAGATATTGTTGTTTGTGATATTTTTGTAAAATATGAAAATAATAATGGTATTAATCAAAGAACAGTAGCATGTGAAGGAAAAATAGAAAAATACAATTTTTTAAATAATGGCTTATCAGCAAGTCCATGTAATAAAATTTTTAAAAGAAAAGATATAATAAAATATCCTTTTCCAGAAGGAATAATGAATGAAGATGTTTCAACTATTATTCCTATCATGATAAAATCAACTAAAATATCGTATAATGAAGATGTATATTATAACTATATACAAAGAAAAACTTCAGTGCAAAACTCTAGTTTAAATGAATCGAGAATGGAAATATTTAAGGCATTAGATATATTAGAACAAAGAATTCCTATAAATTCAAAAACAAAAAAATATTGGGATGCAATAATATTCAATCAATTATTAATGTTTTACATATATGTAATACCACAAGAAAAAAATTTTTTGAAAAGAAAAAAATATTTAAAAAAATTTAATATATTAAGTAAAAAATACAATTTATGTCAAAATGAAAATTGGAATTTATTTTTAAACTCAAAAGGAAAAAAACATAGAATTTACTATAAATTGTTATTAAAATTAAATTGTATGAGATTATATTTGTTATCTGATATACTAATAGAAATATATCATTTATATAATAATAAAATAAAAAAATCAGTAATAAAAAAATATATAACTATAGATGATATAGAAAAACAAGCTAAGCGTCAACAAAAACTAAAAAAAGTAAAATATAAAATATCAGTTGTAGTACCTAATTATAATTATGAAAAATTTTTATTACAAAGATTGTATAGTATACTATATCAAACAACTAAGATAGATGAAATAATTATTTTAGATGATGTTTCAACGGATAATAGTAGAATATTAATTGATAAAATATATGACAAAACAAAAAAATATATTAATATTAAAAAAATATATAATGAAACAAATAGTGGGTCTGCATTTAAACAATGGGAAAAAGGATTTAATCTTTCTAAAGGTGACTATGTCTGGATAGCTGAAGCTGATGATTATTCAGAAAAAAAATTTTTAAAAACAGTAACAAAACCATTAAAAAAATATGATGATATAAAAATATCTTACGTAGATACAGCATTCATAGATAAAGATGGTTATGTAATTATGCGCTCTATTAAACCAGAAATAGATATATTAAAAACAGGACATTGGGATAAGAATTTTATAAATGAAGGAATAAATGAGATAAATGATTATGCATATTTAAATTGCACTATAGCAAATGTATCATCAGTTTTATTTAAAAATGATAACTATTCATCTTTCTTTAAGGAATCAGGAAAATTTAAACAAGCTGGAGACTGGCTATTCTATGTAAATGTAATGAATCAAGGTAAAATAGCATACAGCAATAAACCTATAAATTATTATCGCATTCATGGTGATAATGTAACATCAGTTACTAAAAAACAGTCCCACTTTGATGAAATAATAAAAATACATGATAAAATATCTAAAATTATTAAATTAAACAATAAACAAAAGAAAAATATAAATGAAAGATATAAATTTTTAAAAAGGGTATGGAACATAAAATAAATATGGCTAATAAATTAGTCATATTTATTTTATATATTAATAATAACATAATTTTTTCTAGTCAATATGTTCAAAATAAGTTATAATGTTAAAGGGAGTGATAATATGAAACCATTTGTGTTATGTATATTAGATGGAGTAGGAATCAAAAAAGAAAAATATGGAAATGCAGTAAAACAAGCAAATATGCCTAATTTTAATAAATTATTAAAAATATATCCACATAGTTTATTAGAAGCATCAGGTAATGCTGTAGGATTACCTCATGGACAAATGGGTAATTCAGAAGTTGGACATTCTAATATTGGAGCAGGAAGAGTATTATATCAACCACAAGAAATTATAAATAGGGAAATTAAAACAGGTAAATTTTATCAAAATAAAAAAATATTAGAAGTAATAAATCATGTTAAAAATAATAATTCAAAATTACATATATTTGGTTTACTTAGTGATGGAGGAATACATTCAGATATAAGTCATTTAATGGCTCTAATAGATATGTGTAAGGATAATGATATTAAAAATCTATATTTTCATATATTTTTAGATGGTAGAGATACTTTACCAACTGAATCAATTAAATATATTGAAGAATTAGAACAGAAAATAAAAGAAACAAACATCGGTTCTATCGCAACTATTTCAGGTAGATATTATGCTATGGATAGAGATAATAGATGGGATAGAATAGAAAAAGCTTATAATGTAATAATAGGCAAAGGAAATATTACTAGTGACTACAAAGAATATATAAAAGAAAGCTACAAAAAAAATATAACAGATGAATTTATAGAACCAATATTAGTAGATAAAAATGGTACATTAGATGATAATGATGGCCTAATTGTATTTAATTTTAGACCTGATAGACTAAGAGAATTATTCAAAGCAATAACAAATAAAAACTTTAATGAATTTGAACATAAAAATTTCAAAAATATCAAATTAGTAACAATGTTTGGTGTAAGTGAAGAAGTAATATGTACAAATGCTTATCAAAAGGATAATTTAGAAAATACATTAGGTATATATCTAAGTAAAAATAATTTAAAACAATTACGAATAGCAGAAACAGAAAAATATGCTCATGTTACATACTTCTTTGATGGTGGTAAAGAACTAGAATTAAAAGGAAAAGATCAAATATTAATACCATCTCCAAAAGTATCTACATATGATTTAAAACCCGAAATGAGTGCTTATGAGATAACAGATAAATTAATAGAAGTAATAGATAAATATGATGTAATAATATTAAATTTCGCAAATGGAGATATGGTAGGACATACAGGTAAATTTAATGAAACAATAAAAGCATTAGAAACAATAGATGAATGTATAGGAAAAATATATAAAAAAGTAACAGAATTAAACGGAACTTTAATGATAACAGCAGATCATGGTAATAGTGATACTATGTTAGACAAAAATAATAATTTAGTTACATCTCATTCAACTAGTAAAGTACCATTAATAATAACAGATAAAAAAATAAAATTAAAAAATGGTAAACTAGCTGATGTTGCTCCAACAATATTATCATATTTAAAATTAAAAGTACCAAAAGAAATGACAGGAAAAAATTTAATTAAGAAAAATACCATATCAAATATATTTATAATTTTATCATTAATATTTATATTGACATTTTCATGTATTTATATAACTAGATTTATAAAATACTATAAAGAAGAAAATAATAATGTAGATGAAATTATATTAGTAAATGAATTAAAAAATAACATAGTAACAAATGGTGATGGTTTATATTATCAAAATAGAGAATATATATTTAAGGGATATCCAACAAATAATTATTTAGAATATTCGGGTATCTTATTTAGAATAATAAAAATAAATGAAGATAATTCAATAAAATTGATTACTGAAAACTCTGTAGCAAACTTAAAATATGATGGAAATTATAAAACTTCAGATATTAAATCTTATTTAAATGACAATGGATTAGAACATACAGGTATATTTTATAATAACCTAATAAATAATACAGAATATTTAAAAGTAGATAATGATATAAATGAAAAAATAGGTTTATTAACATATAAAGAATATGTTGATGCTCTTGGTAATAAGTCATATTTAAATAATAATAGTTACTTTTGGCTAATTGATGGTGAATATGTATTTAATGAAGGTGGAATTAGCAGTGAAAATAAAGGATACTATGGTATAAGACCAGTTATTACTTTAAAAGAAAACACTAAATTATTGAGTGGTAATGGAACAAAAGAAGATCCATATAAAATAGAAAATAATAATGTAACAATTGGAAAATATATTGAATATAGTAATCTATTATGGAAAATAATAGAAGTAAATGAAGATAGTTATAAATTAGCATTATCCAGTTCATTAAATGTAGAATACATATTTTCTAATAAATCAAATCAATTTAATCCAAAAGAATATGGCTCAATTGCTAATTATTTAAATAATCAATTTTACAATAAACTAGATAAAAAATACTTATTAAAAGGAACTTTTTACACTGGTGAATATAATAATAATTATTTAACAATATATGATAATTCATTAGAAAGTTATGTTGGGTTATTGTCGGTAATTGACAATTATGTTAATGATTTTACTGGATATAATTTAATAACACCATCAACAGCTGACATGATATATCAAGTAGGTGAAAATAATAAATTAATTATAAATTCAATAGAAAATAAATCTAAAGTAAGACCAGTAATATACATATCTAAAGAGGCAAATATAATAGGAAATGGAATAGAAGAAAGTCCATTTGTAGTAGAATAGAGGTAGTTATGAAGAAAGTAGTAATTTCTATATTAATAATTATAGATTTAATGATATGTTCATTTTTATTTCTTACATATGGGCCAATTGACTATTTTAGAAATTTACTAGTTACAACAGCCATGACAACAAAATCACATCATTATATTGCAAGAACATTATACAGTGATGAAACAATATATAAAATTATGGATTCAAACTATATAGAAGAAGTAAATGAAAATACAAATTTAACAGAAATTAATATAGGAAATATTGAAGAAAAAACAGAATATGATTCAATATATGAAGAACAAATATTAAAAAGAGATAAAGATGCAGTATATAAAATTATTCCATTATCAGGAAATAGTTACAAAGGATATTTAGTAGCAGTATATGATCCTTCAAGAATTGAATTGGTAACAAGTAAATATTTAGGAAAAAGAGGACAGACTGTTCAAGAAATGGCAAAAGATGAAAATGCTTTAATAGCTATAAATGCTGGTGGATTCGCTGATGCTGGTGGTGTAGGTAATGGTGGAATACCAACTGGTAGTTTAATTAAAGATTCAAGATTAGTTTATCAAGGTCAGGATACAGGCTGGGGTGGTGGAATAGCTGGATTTACAAAAAACAATGTATTAATGTTGTATAAAGGAACAGTTTCTGAAGCCATAGAACAAGGAATAGAAGATGCAGTAGATTTTGGACCTTTCTTAATTGTAAATGGTAAAAGATCAATAGCCAAAGGAAATGGTGGTTATGGTATATCATCTAGAACTGCTATAGGTCAAAGACAAGATGGTATAGTTTTATTTGTAGTAATAGATGGAAGACAACCAGGATATAGCTTAGGTATAAGTATGTCAGAATTAACTGATATATTTGCTAGATATAGAGCTTACAATGCAGTAAATCTTGATGGTGGTGCATCTAGTAGTTTAGTCGAAAATGGTAAGATTATTAGCAAGCCATGTGCTTATAGCATAACAGGAGAAAGATGGGTATCCAGTGCTTGGATAATAAAATAAAGGAGTTTAAATTAAACTCCTTTTTGCTTTCTATAAACTTTATCTTCAGCAATTATTTTATTTGCTTTTTCTGTATCTAAGTCAATAATATTATTTATGTGGCCATCATAATTATCTAAAATAAATTTTACATATGATCTTAATAACTCAATTTGATCCTTTTTTCCTTGTACAGACAAATTATATTTATCATTTATAACACTAATAATATGGAATAAAACAGTTAATGAATTTCTATATATTAATTGTGATATGTTTTTATCTCTATGTTCTTTCATATTTTCAATAAGTTCTTTATATTCAGGACATACACATAATGGATTTAAATTAGATAATAGACTTTTTAATACAGACATAATATATTGATCTTCAATATTTTTATAAAAATAGGTACTATTATTTGCTAAAAATCTTCCTTTTTCATTAATTATTTCTTTTGATAAATTTAATTTTCTTTGTTTTTCCATAAAAAAATCCCCCTTTTATGGGAGATATTCTAACACTTAATTTAATTTTTGTCAACTTTATCTTTTTATATCCATTATTACAGGTAAAATAATAGGTTTTCTACCAGTTTTATTGAATACATAACTAGACAGATTTGTTACTATTTCATTTTTAACATCAGAATAATTAATATGTTTATCTAATTTAGTTAAAATTGCCGCTTTAGCAACATTTTCTAATGTATGTAATAATTCTTCATTTTCATTAATTTGAACAAATCCTCTAGTAGTTATATTAACTTTTCCTAATAACAAATTATTTTTAGTGTCAATATTTGCTATAACAACAATTATTCCATCATTTGCCATGATATTTCTATCTTTTATAACTATGGAACCGACATCGCCAATTCTATTACCGTCAACGTATATGTCATCAGCAGTAATTTTGCCTGCTCTAGTAATTTTACCTTTGTACATTGATAATACATCTCCATTTTCAAGCACAAAAGTATTTTCTTTTGGTACATCACAGGTAATAGCTAGATCGGCATGATGTTTAAGCATTCTATATTCACCATGGAATGGCATAAAATATTTTGGTTTCATTAAACGAATCATTAATTTTAATTCTTCTTCATTACCATGTCCAGATGAATGAATATCACTTAATGAAGTATTGGTATAAACCTCTACTCCTTTTAAATATAATTTGTTAATAGTTCTAGAAATACTAATAGCATTTCCAGGAATAGCTGATGATGAGAATATAACTACATCATCTTGTTGTAATTTAATTTGTTTATGACTACCGTCTGCTATTCTAGATAGTGCTGCAAGTGGTTCTCCTTGTGAACCAGTACATAATAAACAAACTTTATTAGGTGGTAAAGAATTAGCTTCTTCTGGTGTAACAAATATTTCTTTGTTTTTAATATATCCACCTTCTATTGATATTTCAATATTATTTTCCATACTTCTACCAAAAGTAGCAATTTTTCTACCATTTTTTTTGCAAGTGTCAACGATATGTTTTAAACGATATATATTTGAAGCAAAGGTAGCAATAATTATTCTGCCATTAACTCTAGCAAATATTTCTTGTAAAGCAATATCCACCTTTGATTCACTTAAACTTATACCTTCTGATAAAGCATTTGTTGAATCACTTAGTAATATAGTAACTCCTCTTTTTCCAATTTCAGCCATTTTCTGTAAATTAGCCATAGGTCCAATTGGAGTTAAATCAAATTTAAAATCTCCAGTTGTAACAACTGTTCCATTAGGTGTCGTAATGCATATACCATGTGAATCAGGAATAGAGTGTGTTGTTCTAAAAAACTCTACTTCAATATTTTTAAATTTTACTTTAGTATTTTCATCATATACAAATAAATTTTTATATTGAATTCCACGATCTTCCAATTTTTTTCTAATTAATCCAACTGCTTGGTTAGGAGCATATATAGCTGGAATATTTACAGTACTTAATAAAAATGGAATACCACCGATATGGTCTTCATGTCCGTGAGTTATAAATAAAGCTTTAATTTTTGATTCGTTTTTCTTTAAGAATGAAAAATCTGGAATAACGTAATCAACTCCTAGTAATTCTCCTTGTGGAAATAATATACCAGCATCCGTTATAATAATTTGGTTATTATACATTACACAATACATATTTTTACCAACTTCTCCAAGACCACCCAATGCAAAAATCTTGGTATCATCGTTGTTAAATAATTTCAAAATAATTTCTCCTTTCTTTTCGTTTAATGAAATCTAACTATATAATTATATCTTTTTTTTTTAATTTTGTCTAGTTTGACAAAATTATTCTTTTTTTTTTATATATTTTTTGATATAATCTATATAATAGGTAGGTGTGATATGGAAAGAGAAAATGAAACAGTGGAAAATTTATTTGAAGATAGTGGAATTAGTAATGAAGAATCAAATGCATTTGCTGATTTACCTCCAGTAGCTCCTGTTAATTATGAAGAGGAAACAATTGACGAAAATTCTGAAGCAATAAATAATGAAAATTCATTTAATCCATTTGCAGAAGTGCCTCCGGTTGCTCCTGAAAATGTAGAGGGAAATGATAACTCTGAAGAAAAAAAGATAAGCTATGAAGGTCTAACAATGGACGAAAATAAAATAGAATCTCAAAATAATTATGATCAAAAAGAAATCAAAGAAAATCCAAATGCAAAAGTAGTATTAAATCAAGAAAAAGATGAAGAAATATCTTCAAAAGAAATGAAAGAATTGAAAAATGTTAAATTAAAAGATAATACTTCACTAACATTTGTATTATTTTTAGGAATTATTTTCTTAATAGCTATATTTATAATTCCAGTTATATCAAAATATATATAGAAGGTTATACCTTCTTTTATTGTAAATTTAAAAAAATTTTTATATAATTAAGTGGGATGTGAACTTATGATAGTAAAAATTGAAAGACTAGACCATCAAGGAAGAGGAATAGCTAAGGTAGATAATATTACGACTTTTATTCCTAATGCATTAGTAAATGAAATCGTTGATATAGAAATAGTAGAAAAAAAGAAAAATTACAATATAGGAAAAGTAAAAAGTTATATAGAAAAGTCTAATGATAGAATTGAACCAATATGTAAATATTTTACTTTATGTGGTGGATGTGATTTAATGCATATGTCATATGAAAATCAATTAGTATTTAAACAAGATAAGGTTAAAAATATTATTGATAGATATACCAAAATAGATTCAGGCGTGGTAAAAGAAATATTACATTCTAAAGAACTATTTTATAGAAATAAAGTGGTTTTTAAAGTTGATAAGAATATAGGATTTTATGATAAAAAAAGTTATAATGTTGTCCCAATAGATAAATGCTTAATATCATCTAAAAAAATAAATGAAATATTAAAGATAATAGAAACTTGTAATTTGGATAATATAAATCAAATAATGATTAGAACAAATGAAGTAGATAGTTTAGTAGTTATATATACAACTGAAATTTCAAATGAAATTATTGATAAATTAAAGAACAAATGTAGTATTATTAAATATGATAAAAAATATGAATTAATAATTGGTAAAGGTTATATTACTGATAAAATAGGTGATTATGAATTCATAATTTCACCGGATTCTTTTTATCAAGTAAATAGAAGTGCTGTTAAAATTTTATATGATAAGGTTTTAGAATATTTAAATCCAAATGTAAATGATAGAATTTTAGATTTATATTCTGGTACTGGTACAATAGGAATATATGTAAGTAAATATGTTAGAAATGTATTATCTATAGAAATAAATAAATCCGCAAGTAAAGATGCTTTAAAAAATAAAGAATTAAATAATATAAGCAATATTGATTTTATATGTGATGATGTTGCTAATGAAATAGATAAAATTAAAAATATCGATTCAATTATTGTAGATCCTCCTAGAAGCGGATTAGATAATAAAACAATAGAGTATTTAAAAAAGATAAAATCAAAAAAAATAATATATGTATCATGTGATCCAATGACATTAGCAAGAGATTTAGATAATTTGAGTGAAGTATATAATGTTGTTGAAATAACACCTGTAGATATGTTTCCAAATACTAGTCACGTTGAATGTGTCGCAGCATTATATCGAAGAGAATCTAAAAAAATGATATTAAATTAATAAAATGAAATAATAAA
>CAKOWF010000026.1 GCA_934122215.1 uncultured Bacilli bacterium
TCTATACTAATGTGTAAAGATAAAATAGATGGAATTTTATTTTTAACAGCTTTTCCTTGTGCTTTAGATTCTTTAGTAATACCATTAGTCTTAAGAAAAGTAGATATTCCAACATTACATTTATTAATAGATGAAGAAAATAGTATGACAGGTATAATAACTAGATTAGAGAGTTTTATAGATATTATTGAAAGGAATAAAATACATGACTAAACTAGCAATTCCTTTAATGGGAAACTATGAAATACCAGGAACATACTTTTTAAAAAAAATACTAAAATGTGAAATAATAAAAACACCTAAAATAACTAAAAAAACTTTGGAATTAGGAACTAAATATAGTCCAGAAACAGTATGCATGCCATTTAAATATACACTAGGTTCGTTTATTGAAGCAATAAATAAAGGAGCAGATACTTTAGTACAATTAGGTGGAGGATGTAGATATGGATATTACTATGAATTACAAGAAAGTATTTTAAAAGATTTATATGATGTTAACTATATAAACTTAGTAAGTAAAGGTAAAACTAATGTAAAAGAAGTAATAAAAAAATTAAAAAGTATTAATCCTAAAATATCTTTAATAAATATGTTATATAGATTTTTAATAACTAAAAGAATGATATTTTGTATGGATAAAATTGAAGATTATATGAGACATAATCTGGCTTTTGAAAAAGAAAAAAAGATGCAGAAAATATATGATGAATTACTAAATAAATTTACTAATAATAAAGGTTATATAAATTTAATATATAATTATTTAAAATATTTTAGAAAAATAAAAAAAGTAAAATTAAATAAACCAGAAAATAGAATAAGAATAGGAATAATTGGAGAACTATATACAGTAATGGAACCATTTAGTAATAATGATTTAGAAGAATTATTAATTAAAAATAAAGTAGATATAACAAGATTTACAAATGTAAAATATTTGTTATTTGAAAAAGGTAAAAAGATAAAAAAATATTTAAAATATAGTCGTGAATTCGTTAAATATAAAATGGGGGCTGACGCTAGTGATAATATAGCGCGAACTAAATATTTATGTGAAAATAAATATGATGCTATCATACATATTAAATCAACATTTTGTACTCCAGAAATAGGAGCAATGCCTATAATAGAAAAAATATGTAATGAATATAAAGTACCAATATTATTTTTTTCATTTGATTCACAAGATAGTAAAACAGGATTTTATACTAGAGTAGAAGCACTACTTGATATGATAGAAATGAGGAAGAAAAATGAATAAATGTTATATAGGAATAGATATTGGATCCATTTCTACAAAAGGTGTTATTATAGATGAATCTAATAATATAATAGATAGTATTTATATAGATACAAATGCTAATCCTATTGAAGCATCTAAAAAGGTAATAAATTATTTAAAGAAAAAAGCATCTAATTATACTATAAAAGGAATTGGTACTACAGGAAGTGCTAGAAGATTAATTGGACTTATGATAGATGCTAATATAATAAAAAATGAAATAACAGCTCATGCTATTGGAACTATGTCAATATATCCGGATGTTAAAACTATATTAGAAATTGGTGGGCAAGATTCGAAAATAATACTTATCGATAATGGAATAATAAAAGATTATGCTATGAATACCTTATGTGCTGCTGGTACAGGTGCCTTTTTAACTAGTCAAGCAAAAAGATTAAATATTCCGGTAGAAGAATTTGGCAACTATGCATTAACTAGTAAAAATCCAGTTAATATAGCTGCTCGTTGTACTGTATTTGCTGAATCAGACTTAATTCATAAAGCACAAATGGGATATCAAAAAGAAGATATAATAGCAGGCCTTTGTAAAAGTATCGTGATAAATTATTTAAATAATGTTGCTAGAGGTAAAAAAATATATGATAAAGTTGTATTTCAAGGCGGAGTATCTAAAAATGTAGGTGTTCAAAAATATTTTAAAGAAATTTTAAATAAAGATATTATAGTAGATAAAAATGGTCATTTAATGGGAGCATTAGGAATAGCAATCCTTTCTCATAATTATGAAACAGATAAAGTATATGATTTAGATATTAACGATATTAAATTTGAAACAAAAGGTATAGAATGTCATGGCTGTGCCAATAATTGTGAAATTGTAAGAATATACAAAAATGATAAATTAATTGATTCAGTTGGTAGCAGATGTGGAAAAGAGTAATTGACAATCTCTCTTTATTAGTGTATAAAATATAGAGAAACAGGAGTGATACTTTTGAAAAAATTAGTAATAGTGGAATCACCAGCTAAAGTAAAAACAATATCAAAATATTTAGGTGATGATTATTTAGTTACATCTTCTAAAGGACATATTAGAGATTTATCTACAAAAGGAAAATATGGTTTAGGAGTAGATATTGAAAATCATTTTAAACCTGATTATGTAACAATAAAAGGAAAATCAAAAATAGTTTCAGAATTAAAAAAAGATGTTAAAAAAACTGATTTTGTTTATCTTGCTACCGATCCAGACCGTGAAGGAGAAGCTATTAGTTTTCACTTAAAAGATGTGTTAGGATTAAATGATTCAGAGTATGATCGTGTAGTATTTAATGAAATTACTAAAAATGCTATACTAGAATCTTTTAAACATCCAAGAAAAATAGATGATAATTTAGTTGAATCTCAAGAAGCTAGAAGAATATTAGATAGAATTATCGGATTTAGATTATCAAAATTAATTCAATCTAAAACAGATGGTACAAGTGCAGGAAGAGTACAAAGTGTAGCTTTAAAATTAATTGTTGAAAGAGAAGAAGAAATAAATAATTTTAAATCTGAAGAGTATTATACTATTAAAGCTATTTTCCCAGATTTTGAAGCTGATTTAGTTAAATTTAAAACTAAAAAAATTGAAATTAAATCGGAATTAGAAGCTAATAAAATATTAGAAAATTTATCTAAATCTTTTGAAATAGAAAATACAGAAAAAAAAGAAAAATCAAAAAAAGCTCCACTTCCTTTTATAACTAGTACATTACAACAGGTAGCTAGTAATAAACTTGGAATGAGTACTAAAAAAACAATGAGTGTTGCTCAAAAATTATACGAAGGTATAGATTTAGGTAGTGAAACAGTCGGTTTAATTACTTATATGCGTACTGATTCAACTCGTTTATCACAAGATTTTATTAAAGAAACAGAAAAGTTTATTGAAACAAAATATGGTAAAGAATATAAAGGTAGTGTTCATGAAAAAAATAGTGAATTTTCACAAGACGCTCATGAAGCTATTAGACCTACAAGTATTAAAAGAGATCCATTAAGTATGAAAGCTTTTTTAACTCCTGATGAATATAAATTATATCGTTTAATTTATTATAGAGCTTTAGCTTCTTTAATGAGTAATGCTAAAACACTTAATACTAGTGTAGTTTTAAATAATAATGATTATAAATTTAAAGTTAATGGTCAAACTTTAGTATTTAAGGGTTACTTAGAAGTTTATAGTGATTATGAATCATTGTCTGAAACAATACTTCCTCCTTTTGATACATATAAAAGTAATGTAATTGTTTCTAATGATATTATTAGTGAGCAACACTTTACTGAACCACCTAGTAGATATACTGAGGCTAAATTAGTAGCAGCATTAGATGAATTAGGTATTGGTAGACCTAGTACATATGCTAAAATAATTGATAATATTAAAACTAGAGATTATGTAGAAGTAGTTGATAAAAAATTTAAACCTACAACTACTGGTATAGAAGTTACTAAAAAATTACAAGAATTCTTTAGTCATATTATAAATGTTGAATATACTGCTAATATGGAAACAGAACTAGATAAAATAGCTGATGGTGATTTAGTTTGGTATGATGTTTTAGATAGTTTTTATAAAGATTTTGAACCATCTATTCAAGAAGCTTTTTCTAAAATGGAAAAGAAGGAAGCAGAAAAAACTGGTGAAATGTGTCCAGAATGTGGCAATCCATTAGTAATTAGAAAAGGGAAATATGGCTTTTTTACAGCTTGTAGTAATTTTCCTGAATGTAAGTATATTAAGCAAGATAAGAAAGTTGTAACAGAAATTTGTGATTGTCCTAATTGTGATGGTAAGATTGTTGAGAAAAAGAGTAAAAGAGGAAAATTATTTTATGGATGCAATAATTATCCTACTTGTAAAACAGCATACTGGGATAAACCAACTGGAGAAAAATGTCCTGAATGTGGTAATATGTTACTAGAAAAAAAGAATATTATAAAATGTAGTAATTGTGATTATGAAAAATAGAACTTTGTTTCTATTTTTTATATTTAAATAATTAATTTCCAAATTTTTCAAACATTTTCTTGCATATTGTATTTTAATATGATAATATTAAATTGTAAAATCATGATAGTAGTATAGTTTTCGAGTAGTAAATTTTTGGTGTTTGCTATTTGTAAACGGGGGGGGGTATTTTTACCCACCTTTTTTTTGTTTATTTATAAACAAAAAAAGATTTTACATTTGTATTTTAGGAGGTGAATTATGCAAGGTGTTTCAAGTAAATCAAGATTAGTAGCATTACTATTATGTTTTTTCCTTGGAGGATTAGGAGTACATAGATTCTATGCTGGTAAAATTGGAACGGGAATAGTTTGGTTATTAACTTTAGGATGTTTCGGAATTGGATCTCTTATTGATTTAATAATGATTATTTGTGGAAGTTTTACTGATAAAGATGGTAATTTAATTAAAGAATGGAATTAACATTTGTTAATTGTATGATAAAAAAGAGGTAAAAAATGAAAAGAATTATTAAAGTATTAGCTATTAGTTTTTTGTTTTTAGCAGCATTAACTGGATGCTCAAAAGAAAAAACGTATGGCTTAAATGAAGATGTTTATGTTAAAAATTCGCAAGGTGAATATAGGATTAAGATAACTGATGTTGAAAGAAAAGTTTCTAAGAAAAATGAAAATTATGTTGAAATTACATTCGAAGTAGAAAATATTTCAATAAGCGGAGCTTTAGAAAAAGATGAATATAACTTTATGGCCTATGATAAAAAAGGAAAATCTTGTTCTTCTTATTTAATTTTAGGTCAAAATAATTTAAAAGCAAATAAGGGTGAAAAATATCAGATTAAAATGGGATACTATTTAGATAGTAATGATAATTATATAAAACTTGATTATTCTGATAATTATTTAAGTGGTAATAAAGATTTAACTTTTGTTTTAGAATGGTAGGTGTTAGTAATGAAATGTA
Source organism: uncultured Bacilli bacterium (assembly GCA_934122215.1). Lineage (GTDB taxonomy): Bacteria > Bacillota_I > Bacilli_A > RF39 > UBA660 > UMGS1498. The sequence continues at coordinate 5,229 of CAKOWF010000026.1, forward strand.
GTAAATGTGGAACTGTAACAGATGGAAAAAATCCGTTTTGTCCAGGATGCGGTTGTAAAATTGAAAACGATGTAAATAATCAAAATAACAATTCAAATATGAATCAAAACGTAAACCCTGATTTAAATATGAATTATAATCAAAATGTAAATCCAAATATGAATTATAATACAACTATGAATCAAAGTGTTAATCCTAGTTCAACTATGAATTATAGTCAAAATAATAATTCAAATATGAATTACAATCAAAATAAAAGTTCATTTGGTACTATATCTATTATATTAGGTGTAGCATCAATTGTATTAGGATTTTTGTATCCTGTAATAGGATTAATTGTTGGTATAGCAGGTATTGTACTTGCTAGCATGTATTTTAAACAAACACATAGTAAAACAGCTGGTAAAGCATTAAGCATAGTAGGTGTTGTACTAAGTGCTTTAGCAACAATTTTAAAAGTTTTATTAGTAGTAGGTATAACTTTTTTAACAAATATATTTGATGGAATAAATAAAGATGATGTACAAGTTGGTGATAAACCAAGCGGTAATACTACAGTTGAAAGTAGTGAAGTTGCAACAACTTTAACTTGTACTTATAAAGGAACAGCTATAGAGGAAACTTATACAACTAAATTTGATAAAAATGATAATTTAGTTGGATACACTGAAAAAATTAAAGCACAAAATGGAATTATAAATGAATGTTTTTGTTTTAATGAAGGATCATCATTAGAAATTAACAATATAGATTTATCTGATTCTAAATATAGATGTAATAGTTGTTCAAATGTTAAAGCTTTTGATTCTAGTAAATTAGCTCAAAAAGAAGCTATGATACTAACTAGTAAAATGGCTGATTTAATTATAATTAAAGAACTAAAAGGTACATCAGGATTTAATGGAAACTATACAATTGGAAGTAATACAACAGATTATACAATTGATGTTGATTTTTCTAAATTAAGTTCAAAAGGAAAAGAAATACTTTCTATAGAAGATTATGAAGGATATAGTTCAAGTGAATTAAAAGAAGTATTAACTTCATCTGGTTATACTTGTAAATAGGTGATAGTATGAAAAAAGTAAAAGATTCTATTTTCGGAGTATTAATAGGTATTATATTTATAATAGGTGGTATATTTTTAATATTTTGGAATGAAAAAAATAATGTAAAAAATATAAAAGTAATAGATGAATTACAAAAAGTAGTTATAGATGTTAAAAGTGATGATATTCAAACTACTAATGATAATAAGTTAGTAAATACATTTGGAAAATTGGTTCTTTCAGGTAATATAGTAGATACTTCTTTCGGTGTAAAGGTAGGAAGTGCTATATTAGTAAGAACTGTTGAAATGTATCAATGGAAAGAAAATTGTAGTACAGATGATAATAATAAAAAAACTTGTGAATATTCAAAAACATGGAGTAGTAATTTAATTGATTCAAATAAATTTGAAACTAAAGCAAACCATATAAATCCAAGTTATATGAGTTATAAATCAGAAACAATTTTAGGTAAAAATATAAAAGTTGGGAATTATAGTTTAAGTGATGATCAATTAAAAAATTTATCTACAGATAAAGTATATACTGATTATACTAATTTACCATATGGATATAAAAAAGTTGGTGAATATGTAACTAATGCTAGTAATTATGATGAACCAGAAATAGGTAATTTAAGAATTAAATATACTTATAATGATAGTACAGATGTAACAGTATTAGCTATGCAAAAGGGTAATAATTTAATTGATTATAAAACTGAACAAGGAACTCTTATTAATGAGATAAGAAGTGGTATTAAATCTTCATCAGAAATGATTCAAATAATAGAAAATAGTAATAATTTATTAAAATGGATTTTAAGAGGAGCATCTTTATTATTAGAAATTATTGGTATAGCAGCAATTTTTGGACCAATAACATCATTAACATCATATGTTCCAATTTTAGGAAGTCTTGTAGGAACAGCTACATCTTTAGTTGGATTTTTATTAGGAACTTCAATAACACTATTATGTACAGCTATTGCTTGGATTTTATATCGTCCATTATTAGGTATAATATTGCTTGCTATGAGTTTATTATTATTCTATATATTAATGAGTAAAGGTAAAAAAAGTAGGAGGTAATTAAAATGAATTATGAAATAAAAGGTGGTAGTTTCCCAATTGTTGAATGTACATTAAATCAAGGAGAAAAAATGATTACTCAAAGTGGTTCAATGTGTTGGATGGATGCTACGATATCAATGGATACAACATCAAATGGTGGAGTAAAAAAAGTTTTAAGTAGAGCTTTATCAAATGAAAGTTTATTTCAAAATGTATATACATCAAATCAAAATGGTTCAAAAATTTCTTTTGGAACTTCTGTTCCAGGATCTATAATGGCTGTTAAGATAGAAGAAGGTCAAAGTATAATTTGTCAAAAGTCAGCATTCTTATCAGCTTATGGTAATATTGAATTATCAATTCATTTCAATAAAAAAATAGGTGTTGGATTATTTGGTGGAGAAGGATTTATAATGCAAAAAATTACAGGTAATGGTATTGTATTTTTAGAAATTGATGGATCTAGTATGCAATATGATTTACAGGCAGGTCAACAAATGATTTTGAGTACAGGATATTTAGTTTCTATGAGCGAATCATGTACTCTTGATGTTCAAACTGTAAAAGGTATTAAAAACATATTTCTAGGTGGAGAAGGTATTTTTAATACTGTTATAACTGGTCCAGGAAGAGTTATAACTCAAACTATGCCCCTAGCACGTCTAGCTGATAGTATTATTCCTTTTATACCATCAGCACCTTCAACTCCAACATCAAATGATTCTAATATTGAAAATGTAGCAAATGCTGCTGGATCAATATTTAAAATATTTAAATAAGAGGTGATAAAAATGAATAAAAAAGGATTTACTCTTATAGAGTTACTAGCAGTAATAGTAATACTTGCTATTATAGCTTTAATTGCAACACCAATGATATTAGGTGTAATAGAAAATGCTAGAAAAGGGTCAAAAGAATCAAGTGCATATGGATATTTAGATGCAATAGAAAAATATCAAGCAACAGCACAATTAGAAGGAAAAAGTGATGAATTAGTAAATGCTTTATCACAAGATAATATATCAGTTACTGTAGCATCTATAAATGGTAAAATAACTATTAAAGGTGAAAAACCAAGTATGGGTTATGTAACATTTAATAATAGTACAATAGTTGATTATCAATTACAATATGATGACTATTTAGTTAAATACAATTCAGAAACAAAAAAACCTGAAGCAAGAAAAGGGCAATATGAAGGTATGGGATTTGCTGTACCACCAGTTGTATCAATAGATGGTATATCATATCATGTAATTAAAACATATTTAAGTTCAGAAGATTCATTAGTGTTATTAAGAGATGAATCATTAGGAGAAATGCTATTTGATGTAAAAGATGGTGCTGATTTTGATAGCTCATCATTAAAAACATACTTAAATACAACATATAAAGAAACATTTGGAGAAAAAGCAAAATATATCAAAGAAATAACATTGTTAGATTTTGGTATAAATCCTGATTCATTTGGTCCAGTTGATATGAGTCAAAGCTTTCCAGAAGGTTCATATTTAGCTTTATACAAAGAGGACCCTTCAATGTTTAGTTCTAGATTATGGACTAAAACTAAAATTGGAAATAGTGTAATTGTAGGTTCAATAGATAGTAATGGTACAACTCTTTTTGAAGCAATTGGATATTCTAATTCATCATATGATATTTCTCTTGCTTATGGTAGTTCAACAGATACTAATGGCAAAGCTTCAGTAAGACCAGTAATCATAGCTTCAATTGATATCCTTAATGGATAAATAGTAGATTAACTACTATTTTTTCATATATTAAAAAAAATAACATAAATTTAACTAGACAGTATTATTTTTATTTACTTCTTTATTATTTTATGGTATTTTAAATAGGAGGAGGAAGATATATGTTTTGTGGTGAATGTGGAACTAAAAACAAAAATGGTGCTCAATTTTGTGAAAATTGTGGTGCAAAAATGAAAGTAGAAAAAGTAACTACTAAAAAAACTGAAGTAAAAGAAAAACAACCTATGTCAAAGAAAACAAAAATGATTTTAGCTATAGTTGGAGTAGTAGCAGTAATTATAATAGGTCTATGTATCTATTTAAGTACTTTAACTAATCCAAAAAATATAGCAGAAAAATTATTTAATGCAACAACTAATTATGATTTTGATGCTATTTATGAATTCTTAGATGTAGAAAAAAGTGATTTTACAACAAAAGAAATGTTTATAAACATTATGTCAAAAGAAGCAGAAGACTCAGAAAAACCTGTAATAGTAAATTACACAGTTTCAAATCCAATTATTTCTGCAGATCAAATGACAGCAACTGTAACAGTTACTTATCTAGAAAAAGATTCAAGTAATTCAAGTACTTTTGATGTAAAATTAGTAAAAGCAAAAGATAAAAAATGGTTATTCTTTGATAACTGGAAAGTTGTTATGAGTGGAATGGAAATGGCTCATGACTTTGAAATTCAAGTTGCTAAAGGATCAAAAGTAACAGTAGAAGGAATTGAAATAGGAGAACAATACTTAGATAAAGACTCATCTACTGAACAAATGGATGTTTATAAAATGCCAGCAATGTTTGAAGCATATTATGGTATATCAATAGAATTACCAATGGGAATTAAAAAAGAAGATAAAATGAGAGTAAGAGACGAAAGTTACTATAAATATAGATTATCAGTAAGTGACTTATCAGACTCAGATAAATCAAAATTTATTAGTACAGCAAAAAGTAGTCTAGGAACTTTATACAATGGTGTAAAAGATCAAAAATCATTCGATGATATCAAATCTTCATTCGAATATGAAGGTGCTGACTTATCAGATTTAAAGAGTGATTATGAAATATTAGTAAAAAATATTGGTACATCATTAACTTCAATTAATTTCACAGATATAACATTAAGTGATATATCAGTAAAATCAAATGGAAATATTGAATTATATTTAAAAGCAAAATATAATTATACAGTTACATACGAAAGTAGTGGAGAAACAAAAACACATGATAGTAATGACTATGATTATTTATATTTAACATATGCATACGTTAATGGTGAATATAAATTAGTAGATACATCAAGTTTAAATACATATTTTTCAAAATATTATTAGAAAGTAGGAATAAAAAATGGCAAAATTTTGTACAAATTGTGGAAAAAAATTAGAAGAAGGCCAAACTTGCGAATGTACTAAAACAGTAGTAGCAAGTAACGGAAATTTATTTAATGAATGTTTAGAAATAGCTAAAAATTTCTTTAAAAAACCAATTGATACATTAGAAGAAAATGTTGATGAATCAAGATTAACTCATGCACTTATAATGCTTGGTGTTAATGGTATAGCTATGGGCTTATTTATGATGGCAATAGCTAAATCAATATACAGTATCATGTTTGCAGGATATGGTTCACTAATGAGTTTAGCAGGAGCTCAAATTAAAATACCATACGTAAAAATTTTCTTTATAGCATTTATAGTATCAATTGTTATGGAAGCATTAATTGCTTTATGTAGTTATTTATTATCAGACAAATTATTCAAAGGAAATACAGATATTAAAAAAATGATAACTCTATTCGGATTTTCATCAATAATTATGTCAGCAGCAACTATTGTAGCAGCAATATTATCATTCATTAACATCTACATAGCATTATTTGTTTTAGTAGCAGGTTCAATGCTTAAAACTTATTACAATTATAAGGGATTAGAATTTGCTTGCGAAACAGATATTAACAAATTAGGTTATGTATTAATGCCTTCAGTATTAGTAGTAAGCATAGTAGTTGGTTACTTATTACCAAAAATAATGATGTAAAAAGAACTTCACAAGTTCTTTTTTTTCTAGTATAATGATAGTGGTGATAATATGAAAATACTAGATGATATGAATATAAAAACTAATAATTTAGAAATATATGAGGAAGCATTTACACATACTTCATATGCTAATGAACACGGATGTATTAGTTATGAGAGATTAGAATATTTGGGAGATGCCATACTAGAATTTATAATGAGTGATTATTTATATAGAAATACAACATATCCTGAAGGAGATATGACTAAGATAAGAGCACATTACGTATGTGAAAATGCATTGTATGAATACTCTTTAAATGCTAAATTAAATGAATATTTAAGATTAGGTAATGGAGAAGAGGAAAATGGTGGAAAATATAGAAAAGCTATAGTAGCAGATATATATGAAGCTTTTATAGGTGCACTATACTTAGATCAAGGAATTGAAATAGCAAAAAAATTTATATATGATACAGCAATTCCTTATTTAAAAGAAAATAAATTAGATTTTTATCATGATTATAAATCCAAATTACAAGAATATGTTCAAACAGATAAAAGATGTTTAGAATATGTACTTGTAAATGAAGAAGGACCAGCCCATAATAAAACATTTGAAGTAGTAGTAAAAATTGATGACATTATATATGGTAGTGGTAAAGCACATAGTAAAAAGGAAGCAGAACAATTAGCGGCTAAAAGTGCATTAGAAAAAAGTGTTATGGAGGAAAATATATGAAATCAAAAATAATGTTAATAATATTATCTATAATAAGTGTGGTATCAATATCTTTATTAATATATCAATCAAAAACATATGTCAAAATACCAACAAAATATGAGTGTGAAACTGTAGAACAAGAAGAAAATAGTGTGAAATCAAAACAAGCTATAATAGTTAATATAAATAAAGATCAATATGTTGAAAGTTATCAAAATAAAGATATAACAATATATTCAGATGTAGAACAATATAATTCTATAAAAGAAATTCCAAGTACAGAAGAAGTGACTTATAAATTCAATGATAAAACAATGACTGTAACAGCAGAATATAAATTAAATCAAATGATAGACTCAGAAGGAAATTCAACAGAAGTTTGGTATAAAGAATACATAAAAAATGTAGAATTATCAGGTTATACTTGCAAAATTATTAAATAGAACTTAAAGTTCTTTTAATAATAAATAAAAAAATTCTTTTCAAGTAACAAAAAATATAGTATAATGTTGATAGATTATAGGGGATGATAGTATGAAGCAAGTTTATACTAGTATTGATATTGGTTCTGATACAGTTAAAGTTGTTGTAGCTGAATTATTCAATAGTAAAATAAATTTACTTGCAGCATCATCAATAAAATCTAACGGAATAAAAAAGGGTTTAATCACTGATGCAGAACAAGCAAGTGAATCAATAAAAAAGGCCATTACTTCGGTAGAAGAAATGCTTGGTATTAAAATAAAAAAAGTAATAACTTCTATTCCTAGTTATTATACTGATTTTGAAATGATTAAAGGAAGTATAGAAATAGAAAATGAAACTCCAATTGATGGAGATAAGGTTTCAGAGTTATTAAATGAAGCTATTAAAACAAGCAAAATAAAAGACAAAGTAATGGTAACAACACTTCCAGTTGATTTTATGGTAGATGAAAAATCAAATATTAAAGATCCAAAAGGAATGACAGGTACAAAATTTAGTACACGAGCAGTTATGATTCATACTGCTAAAAAGAATTTACTTTCAGTTATAAAAATACTAGAAAGTCTAGATTTAGAAGTGGTAGATGTATCACTAAATAGTGTTGGAGATATGTATGCTGTTAGAGATAAAGAAATAAAAGAAAAAATAGGAGCTTTAATTAACATTGGACATGAAACTACTACAGTGTCTTTATACAATAAAGGAATTATTGTAAAAAGTTCAGTAATTGGTATGGGTGGAAAAAATATTGATCACGATATTTCATACATTTATAAAGTAAATGAAAAAAATGCATCAAAAATAAAAGAAAAATTTGCGTTAGCTCATAAAAAATATGCAAGCGTAAATGATTATTATGAAGTAAAAAATGAATCAGGTGAAACAATCAAAATAAATCAATTTGAAGTTTCAGAAGTAGTTATGGCAAGATTAGAAGAAATATTAGTAACAGCTAGAAAAGAAATTAATATGCTAACAAAACATGATGTTGATTATATATTAATTACAGGTGGGACTAGTAGTATGACTAATTTTGATTTAATTGCTAAAGAAGTATTAGGCAATGATACAAAAATTGGTGAAATAAAATTGATTGGATTAAGACATAATAGATATTCATCTGCTATAGGTAATATAGTATATTTCATAAGTAAATTAAAACTAAAAGGAAAAAATTATTCGATGATAAGCAAAGATGATTCTCAAATACTATCTACAAGTAAAAAAAGTTTAATACCTGAAAATTCAATGTTAGGTAAAGTATTTGGATGCTTCTTCGATGACAAGGAGGACTAAAAATGTTAGGATTAGATATAGATCAATTAGCAAAGATTAAAGTAATAGGTGTCGGTGGAGGCGGAAATAATGCTGTAAACCGTATGATTGAATCAGGTGTAAAAGGCGTAGATTTTATAGTAGCAAATACTGATTTACAAGTTTTAAATACTTCAAAAGCACCAATTAAAATACAAATAGGTGTAGAGTTAACTAGTGGTTTAGGAGCTGGTGGAAAACCTGAAATTGGTAAAGAATCAGCACTTGAATCAAAATCAGAAATAGAAGCTGCTTTAGAAGGAGCAGATATGGTATTTATTACTTGTGGTATGGGTGGAGGAACTGGTACAGGTGCAGCTCCAGTTATAGCCGATATAGCTCAATCTATGGGAGCTTTAACAGTAGGTATTGTAACAAAACCATTCTCATTTGAAGGTAAAAAAAGAATGGACAATGCTTTATCTGGTATAGAAGAATTAAAAAAACATGTAGATACTTTAATCGTTATTCCAAATGATAAATTAAGAGAAATTATTGATAAATCAACTCCATTATTAGAATCTTTTAAAGAAGTTGATAACGTACTTAGAAGAGGTGTTCAATCTATTTCAGATTTGATTGCTGTAGCTGGTTTAATTAACTTAGACTTTGCTGATGTAAAAGCAGTTATGGAAAAAAGAGGAAATGCACTTATTGGTATAGGTATGGGTATTGGTGAAGGAAGAGCTACAGAAGCAGCTAAACAAGCTGTATCTTCACCACTTCTAGAAACAAGTATTAGTGGAGCAACAGATGCTATTATCAATGTAACAGGTGGCGCTAATTTAACTCTATTTGAAGTAGAAGAAGCAGCAGAAGTAATTAGACAAAGTGCAAATACTGATATAAACACAATATTTGGTGCTGTTATTAATGAAAATTTAACAGATGAAATAATTGTTACAGTAATTGCTACTGGATTTGAAGAAGGAGTAAAAGAACAATCAAATAGTTCATTTGTATCAAGATTAGATAAAAAAATGAATGATGATGCAGACGATGATGATGACGATTCTGATTTACCTCCAATATTAAGAAAAAGAGTATTCTAAAATACAGTTAAAAACTGTATTTTTTTTTGACAAAATTTTTAAATTTAAAGTGTTAGTATATAAAACATTTAAGAAGGAAAATATGAATTATTATGAAAATATAAAAGAAGAATTAATAAGTAATGAAGTATATAAAAAGATAAAAGATTATAGTAAAAATAGAAGTGATTTAAAGACTTACTATAATGTAGGAAAAATATTAAGTGAAGCAGGAAAACATTATGGAGAAAGTATAATTAAAGAATATTCTAAAAAATTAACAAATGAGTTAGGTAAAGGATATACTTATACAGCACTGGTTAGAATGAAACAATTTTATTTAATAAATATAAATATTGCGACAATGTCGCAACAATTGACATGGTCACACTATTGTGAATTATTATCATTAAATAATATAGATAAAATAAATTATTATGTAAAAATAACAGAAGAACAAAATTTATCAGTAA
>CAKOWF010000027.1 GCA_934122215.1 uncultured Bacilli bacterium
CTAGGTGCAATTTTAATATGTTCTAATTGGTAAAATTAATTGAATTAAATCATCACTTTCTTTATTTTTAAGAATTATTGGATGAATTTCATCATTGAATAATAATTCAATTTCATCACATTCAAATGACTTTATTGCATCCATCATATATTTTGAACTAAATGCTATATTTATATTTTCATCTGTCTCTCTTTTTATATATATTTTTTCTTCTACATTTCCGATTTCTGGAATACTAGATGATATTACTACTAAATCATTTTTTGATTCTAATTTTATTGTATTCTTATCAGTTTCATTGGTAAGTAAACTTGCTCTATCTATTGCTTCTAAATATTCATCTAAATTAACAATAAATTTTACTCTAAAATCATCTGGTATTAATTTAGATGTATCTGGATATGTTCCATTGATTAATCTTGTCATCATTATAATAGTATTAAATTTAAAAATTACTTTATTATTGAATATATGTAATTCAATATCATCATCATCTTCATTTAATAATTTTAATAATTCATTTAAATTTCGATTTGGAATTACTATGTTAATATCATTTTCTAGTGATGATGTAATTTCTACTTTTTTACGTGCTAATCTATATGAATCAGTTGCAGTACATTCTAAAGTTGTACCACTTATTTTAAAATTAATTCCAGTTAATATTGGTCGAGATTCTTGTAAAGATGTGGCAAATGATGTTTGTCTAATAATATTTTTAAATACTTTTTTAGTTATAAAAACAGGTGTTTTTGTTTCTGATAAATCTATTTCTGGAAATTCATCTTTTTCATTACAATTAAGTGTAAATTCTGAATTTTCTGTAGTTATATATATTTTATTATCTATTACTTCTTCTATTTTAACATTTGTATTTGGTAATTTTTTGATTATATCATATATATATCTACCTGAAACTACTATCTTACCACATTTTTCAATATTTTCAATTTCATCAGCTTTTATATATGTTTTTATAGCAATTTCATTGTCTGTACTTGTTAAATATAATCCTTCATCTGTTAATTCAAATTTTATACAATTTAATACAGGAATAATATTTTTACTTGATATTCCTTTAATTACATAGTTTAAATGTTCAATAAGTGTTGATTGTTTTATTTCTAATTTCATAAATCTTTCTCCTTTATTTTTATTTTATTATATTTATTATTATTAATAGTGTAGAAATTGTGGAAAAGTGTAAAGTTTCTTTATTTATAAGGATTATTTATTGTTTACAATTAACATTGTATGTTTACATTTTTCTACTTATCCACTAGTTTATTTAATTTCATTTACAATTTTTGTAATTTGTAAATTTAAGTCTTGATTAGTTTTCAACTGTTTTTTAATTTTATCCACAGAGTGCATTACAGTTGTATGATCTTTTCCACCAAATTCTATTCCAATTTTAGGAAGTGATTCTTCTAAGTGAACTCTACATATATACATAGCAACTTGTCTTGGAAATGCAATGTTTGCCATTCTTCTTTTACTTTTTAAATCCTCTACCGAAATATTATATGTTTTAGCTACCAGTTGTTGGACTTGATCTATTTTGTTTTTTGATATTATACTTTTAACAAAATAGTCTTTTAAAGCCTCAATTGCAAGATCTAGGGTAATATCCTGTCCATTCATCATGGTAGCATATGCCGTAACTCTAGTTATAGCTCCTTCTAACCTTCTTATATCAGAAGTACAATTACTTGCAATGTATTCTTTTACATCTTTTGGAAATTCACCGGCAAGTACATGATTTTCTAGTTTTTTATCTATAATATTCATTCTCAAGTCAAAATCAGGTGTATCTATACTTATTGTAAGACCCCAATTAAATCTAGTTTTTAAACGATCTTCTAATAGTTTTAAATCATTTGGAGATCTATCTGAGGAAATAATTATCTGCTTATTATTTCCATATAAATCATTAAATGTATGGAAAAATTCTTGTTGTGTTTTAGTCATTGAACCAAGATATTGAATGTCATCTATTATTAATACGTCAACATCACGATATTTTTTTCTAAATAATTCCATATTATCAAAATTGGTACCATCTTCAGATTTTTTATGAATACCAGTAAAATCTTCAGTAAATTTATCACATGTAACATATAATACCCTTTTTTTTGAATTTTTAACAATGTAATTACCTATTGCATGCATTAAATGTGTTTTACCTAGTCCACTATTTCCATATATAAATAATGGATTATACATATTTCCTGGATATTCAGCTACAGCAAAAGCACTAGTTTTGGCAAACTTATTGCTTGCTCCAACTATAAAATTATCAAAAGTATAATGTGGATTTAAGTTACTTTCAAAATTAACAACTGAAGGAACACCTATTACATCTGTATCAATTTCTATATTATTATCAATTTCTTCTTTTGTATAATATTCAAATTTAAAATTAGTTCCTGATATTTCTGTAAATAACTCTTCTACTAAGTCATTATAATTTTCTTTTATAGTTTTCTTTTGAATAGACATTGGAACACTTACTTTAGCAATACCATCTTTTAATTCATATAACTCAGTTTCTGAAAACCATGCTTCATATGATGCCGGTGAAATTTCATTTTTAATTTTATTCAAAAATGAATTCCATAAAAGTTTTATATTCATTAAAAATCACCCCCATTTTTAAAGAAATAACTAAGTACATTTTACCTTATTTTTCCTAAAAAAAAAAGCATTTTTGTGGAAAAAGTTTGGGAAATATTCAGTAAAAAATTTATCCACAAAGTTTTTCAGTTAATATGTATTGTAAAATAAGTGTTAATTGACTTATAAACAGTATGTGGAAAAAAGTTATTAAATTTTATAAACATTGTTATTAAATCCAGTTATATTTTTACACATATCTAGTGGAAAAGATAATATTTTATTTATAATTAAAGAAAAAATTTGTTGAAAAAAATTGTGAATTAGTGTTAATTGACAAATATTGTTATAATTTAAAAAAATATACTGTGGAAAAACAAAAAGCATAAAAATGTACTAATAATCATAAATTTATTTGACAAATATAATATTTATCTATATAATGTTAAGAGCGATGAGATATTTTAGTTCGGGAGGTGTTATAATTTATGAAGAGAACATATCAACCAAATAATAGAAAAAGAAGTAAAAAACAAGGTTTCTTTGCTCGTATGAAAACAAATATTATTAATAATAGAAGAAGAAAAGGACGTAAAGTTTTATCTCATTAATTGTGCAACCACTTATATAGGTGGTTTTTTCCTTATCAAGAGGTGAATTATGAAAAAAATAAATATAATTAAAGAAAATGAAGAATATAATAGAATAATTAAAAATAATAAACCTTTTAAATATAAAGAATATTTAATTTTTTTAGAAAAAAAAGATGAAGATATTAGAAAGTTTGGTTTTTCAGTAAGTAAGCATCTTTGTAAGGCAGTATATAGAAATAGAATAAAAAGACAACTAAAAGATATAATTGATAAAAAAGACTACAAAAATAACTTTAATTGTATTATAATGGTAAATAGAAGCATTCTTGAAAAATCTTATCAGGAGATGGAAAAAGATTTATTTTATTGCTTCAATAAGTTAGACATGATAAAAGGAGAGTCAAATGAAAAATAAAATAAAATTATTAGTTATAATGATGGTTTTAGTTTCTACTACAGGTTGTACAAAAATGCTTAAAGACAATGAAAATAAAAGTATTGTAAATCCAACTACAAATCAAGCTTTAGTAGAAAATATTTTATGTAAACCAACAGATGAAGAAACAGTAAAAATATATGAAGAAAAAGCAAGTAATGTTGATTTAAATAAATTACCAAGTTGTAGTGAATTTACTGTAACAACAGGTGGATATGAAGGTATTTGGACAACAATATTTGTAAAACCACTAGCATGGTTTATTATAAAATTAGGTGAATTAGTTAAAAGTTATGGTTTTGCTTTAATAATTGCGACTATAATAATTCGTTTAATATTATATCCATTTACTAAAAAACAATTATTACAATCAGAAAATATGAAAAAAGCTCAACCAGAGTTAAATAAATTAGAAAAAAAATATGCTAATAAGAATGATCAACAATCAATGATGTTAAAATCTCAAGAAATGATGTTAGTTTATAAAAAATATCAAATTAATCCGTTAACAGGCTGTCTATTTTCATTCTTACAAATTCCGTTATTCTTTGCTTTTTTAGAAGCTATTAATAGAATACCAGTAATATTTGAAGAAACATTTTTAGGATTATTCCAATTAGGAACAAGTCCAGCAATGGCAGTATTTAGTCAAGGAAAATTCTACTATGCAATATTTATAGTATTAATAGCAGCAGCTACTTATTATTCATTCAAAATTAATAGTGCATCAGCAATGTCATCAGAACAAGAGCAACAAATGAAAAGTATGACTAATATGATGGTAATATTTATGACAATTGCAGCTTTTTCAATATCAACAGGTATAGCTATATATTGGACAACATCAAATTTATTTACAATAGTACAAAACTTATTAGTTAAAAGAGGAAAGAAAAATGTTAGAAGTAATTAAGGAAGAAGCAAAAACAAAAGAAGAAGCTTTAAAGATAATATTATCAAAAACACAATTAACAGAAGAAGATTTATTTTTAAAATCAGAATATATAGAAGGAAAATTATTTAAACCATCAAAATATATAGTGACTGCTTTAAAAAAAGAAGATGTAAAAAAATATATAGATGAATATATCAAAAATTTATCAAAATTATTAAATATTGATATTGATTGTGAAATTTTATACACCGATGATACATATAATGTAACACTTGTATCAGATAATAATTCAATTTTAATTGGAAAAGAAGGAAAAACTTTAAATGCAATTCAAACTTTATTAAAACAATCATTAAAAGAAGCAGCACAAATTTCATTAAAAATAAGTGTAGATGTTGGAAACTATAAACTAAAGAAAATGAAAAATATTGAAAGAGAAGTCAAAGAACTAGCTAAAGAAGTAGAAAAATCTCATTTAGAAGTTTCATTAGATCCAATGAATTCATATGAAAGAAGATTAGTACATAATATAATAAATGAATATCCTAATTTAGAAACAGAAAGTTTTGGAGATGGAAAAGATAGACATGTTGTAATAAGATACGTAGAAAAATAATACGTATTTTTTTTAACTTGACTATAATTAATATTTAATGTAAACTATTTTTGGAAAAAGGGCGTGATTTTATGTCAGTATCAGATAAAGTAGAATATTATAATATTGTTAAAGATATATTAAAGAGTGATGAATTTCAAAGAAGAAAAATATATAAACATCATGGAGATATAACAGTATATGATCATTCTTTAGCTGTATCTAAATTAGCTTATAGATGGGCAAAAAAATTAAATAGAGATTATAGAGCAGCCGCAATAGGTGGATTATTACATGATTTTTATTTTGAACCATGGCAAGAAAATCAAGAAAAAAAGCCATTATTACAAAAACATGGTTTCGTTCATGCTAAAGAAGCGGTAGTAAATTCATATCAATATTTTCCAGAATTAATGAATAAAAAAATAGAAAATATAATATTAAGACATATGTTTCCTCTTAATAAAATACCTCCAAGATATGTTGAAGGTTGGTTAGTAACTTTAGCTGATAAACAAGTATCTTTAGAAGTTATAAAAGAACCTACAGCTTTATTTCAATTTTTTGGTTATAAAAGAAAGAAACATTTAGAGGCAAAATAATGGAAAATACAATAGCAGCAATCGCAACACCACTAGGAGTAGGAGCTATCGCAATAATTAGAGTAAGCGGAATAGATGCAATATCAATAGTAAATAAGATATTTAAAGGAAAAGATTTAAATAAAGTAGAATCTCATACTATTAATTATGGTCATATAATAGAGAATGATAAAATAATAGATGAAGTATTAATAAGTGTAATGAAAGCTCCAAAAACTTATACAAAAGAAGATATAGTAGAAATTAATACTCATGGTGGAATAGCTACAACAAATAAAGTATTGGAATTACTATTAAAAAATGGCTGTGTTCCAGCAGAACCCGGAGAATTTACTAAAAGAGCTTTTCTAAATGGAAGAATTGATTTAGAAGAGGCAGAAGGAATAATGAATCTTATAGAAGCAAAAACAGAAACGGCCTTAAATTTATCTATAAATCAATTATCAGGAAAAGTATCTAAAAAAATAAAAAATTTAAGAGATGATATAAGTAAGATAATTGCAAACATAGAAGTAAATATTGATTATCCTGAATATGAGGATATAGAAAAAATGACATATGATATGTTAATACCAAAAATAAAAGAAATAAAAGATAAAATAAATAAAATCTTAGAAGATAGTAAAAGTGGAAAAATAATAACTGAAGGTATAAAAACATCTATAATAGGAAGACCAAATGTAGGAAAAAGTAGTATTTTAAATGCTATGCTAGAAGAGGATAAAGCAATAGTAACAGATATAGAAGGAACAACTAGAGATATTGTAGAAGGAAAAATAAATATAGGTGGATTTATTCTAAATATGATAGATACAGCAGGAATTAGAAAAACAGAGGATATAGTAGAAAAAATAGGGGTTAATAAGAGTTTGGAATTAATAGAAAATTCAGATTTAATACTATACGTTTTAAATAATAATGAAGAATTAAAACAAGAAGATTTAGAATTAATTCAAAAATTAAAAAATAAAAATCACATTATTATAATTAATAAAGTTGATTTGGAAAATAAATTAGATACATCTTTATTAAATTCAGAATATGTAATAAAAATGAGTATTAAAGAAAATAAAGGTTTAGAAGAATTAAAACAAATGATAAAAGATATATTTAATCTAGAAAAAATTGAATTAAGTGATATGACCTATGTAACAAGTGCTAGAAGTATAGCAATTTTAAAACAAATAAAAGAAAGTATCAATGATATTGAAACTTCCATAAAAAATAATTTACCAATAGATATTATTGAAATAGATATAAAAAATATTTGGGATAAATTAGGAGAAATAATAGGTGTATCATATGAAAATGAATTAATAGATGTACTATTTAGTCAGTTTTGTTTAGGTAAATAAGTTTCTTTTAATAGAATAAGTTTTATTTTTAATAGAGTAGATATTATTATCTACTTTTTTTAATTCTATATAAAATTTTTCATATCTCTTTTGATTATATATAGAAAGTTCATCAAAATCATAACATAAATCATTAATATTAAAATTTTTATCATTTGTTACTAATTTTTTAATAATATAATTATTTTCGTTATTTATTACCATATATTTAAATTCTTCACCATCTAAGTAGTTACCAACATTTTTAAAAAATAATATTCTAATAACGTCCTTCAAGTTTATCACCTAATTAATTATATGATTAATTTATTTTAATATATTATTGTTTTATTAATTATTTGATAGTATAATATGTAAAGTTAAAGGGAAGTGAACTTTATGGATTATAAAATAATAGTAGTAGGTGGAGGACACGCAGGATGTGAAGCATCATTAGCTTCTGCTCGTATGGGTCAAAAAACCTTATTAATAACGGGAAATATTAATAATATAGCAGATATGCCTTGTAATCCCTCAATAGGTGGTTCAGCTAAAGGAATAGTCGTTAGAGAAATAGATGCATTAGGTGGTGAAATGGGAATTAATGCTGATAAATCTCATATTCAAATTAAAATGTTAAATAATAAAAAAGGACCAGCAATTAAAGCATTAAGAGCTCAAGGTGATAAAATAATATATCCTAGAAATATGTTGAATACTTTGAAAAATACTGAAAATCTAGAAATAAAAGAAGGTTTAGTGGAAGATTTAATAGTAGAAAATAATAAAGTAAAAGGTGTTGTATTAGAAAATGGAGATAAAATAACTTCAGAAGCAGTAGTATTAACAACAGGTACATATTTGAAAGCTGATATTTTAGTGGGAAATACTAGAACAAGACAAGGACCACATGGAGAAAGACCAAGTAACCATTTAAGTGATAATCTAGCAAAATTAGGATTTGTTATTAAAAGATTGAAAACTGGTACACCTCAAAGAATTGATAAAAATACTATTGATTATAGTGAAATGCAAATAGAAGAAGGAGATAAGGAACATTTATCATTTAGTTTTGATATAATACCAACATACGATATAGATTCACAGGTACCTTGTCATTTAATATATACAACTCCTGAAACACATAAAATAATTAGAGAAAATTTACATAAATCAAGTATGTATGGCGGATTAGATGATATAAAAGGTATAGGACCAAGATATTGTCCATCAATAGAAGATAAAGTTGTAAGATTTGCTGATAAAGAGAGACATCAATTGTTCTTAGAACCAGAAAGTATGATTGAAGATGATCCAACTTATGGAAATACTATATATTTGCAAGGATTTTCAACAAGTATGCCACGAGATATACAAGAACAAATGGTACATAGTTTAAAAGGATTAGAACATGCAAAAATATTAAAATATGCTTACGCTATAGAATATGATTCAATATATCCAACACAATTAAAAGCATCTCTAGAAACAAAATTAATAGAAAATTTATTTACTGGTGGTCAAATTAATGGTACAAGTGGTTATGAAGAAGCAGCATGTCAAGGATTAATGGCTGGAATAAATGCAGCTTTAAAAATTCAAAATAAAGAACCATTTATTCTAAAAAGAAGTGATGCATATATTGGTGTATTAATAGATGATTTAATTACTAAGGGAATAAGAGATCCATATAGATTACTAACTTCAAGAGCAGAATATAGATTATTATTAAGACATGATAATGCAGATTTAAGATTAAGAGAATATGGATACCAATTAGGATTAATAAATGAAGAACAGCATAATAGATTATTAAAGAAAAAAAATGATATAAAAGAATTAACTGAATTATTAAAAAATACAAAAATAACACCAAAAGAAGAAACAAATAAATATTTATTATCATTGAATTCATCACCTATAAAAGATGGAATAAGTTTATTTAATTTATTAAAAAGACCAGAAATAACAATAGAAAATTTAAAACATTTTATAGAAATTAATTATAATAAAGATGTAATTGAACAAGTAGAAATTAATACAAAATATGAAGGATATTTAATTAAAGCAGAAAAAGAAGCCGAAAAAATGAAAAAATTAGAAAATAAATTAATACCAAACAGTATTGATTATGATAAAGTAAAAAATATTGCTAGCGAAGCTAGACAAAAATTGAAAGAAGTAAGACCAACTTCTATAGGACAAGCAATAAGAATAAGTGGTGTAAATCCAGCAGATATTTCTGTATTAATGGTATATTTAAAAAAGGAATATAATAAATGAATACAAAAGAATTTATAAAAGAATTAGAAAAAATTAATGTAAAATTAGATCAAAATCAACTAAAACAATTAGAAAAATACTATGAAATGTTAGTAGAATATAATAAAATTATGAATTTAACTGGTATAACTGAACATGATCAAGTATTTTTAAAACATTTTTATGATTCATTGACTATAGCAAAAATTATTGATTTAAAAGAGGAAAAATCATTATGTGATATAGGAACAGGAGCGGGTTTTCCTGGTCTAGTACTTAAGATATGTTTTCCAAATTTAAAAGTAGTGTTGCTAGATTCTTTAAATAAACGAATTAATTTTCTAAGTGATGTTATAAATGAACTAGGATTAAAAAATATAGAAGTAATACATACTAGAGCAGAAGAATATGCCCAAAAAAATAGAAATAAATTTGATATAACAACAGCGAGAGCTGTAGCTCATTTATCAATATTACTAGAATATGCTATACCAATGACTAAAGAAGGAAAATATTTTATAGCTATGAAAGCAAATGTAAAAGATGAAATAAATGAAATAGATAATGCTCTTAAGGTTCTAGATACAAAAATTGTAGAAATAGACGAATTTAACCTTCCTATAGAAAACAGCAATAGAACAATAATTAAATTTAAAAAAATTAAAAATGTTGGGAAATATCCTAGAAAATATAGTGATATAAAGAAAAAAAGATTATAAATAGTGATTTTGTTCACTATTTTTTTTAGAAAATAATTAAAATATTTCCTGGAAAATAATTGAAATATTTCCCAAAGTATAGTATTATATATTAAGAAGAATAAGGAGGAGTACTAATATGAATATGGAAAAGGAAATAAAAATTTTAAATATAGATGATATTTTACCAAACAGATTTCAACCAAGAATTCAATTTAGTGATAAAAATATTAATGAACTAGCTGATTCAATAAAAGAACATGGAGTAATACAACCAATAGTAGTAAGAAAAATAAGTGATAAATATGAAATAATAGCGGGTGAAAGAAGATATAAAGCATCTATTTTAGCAGGAAAAACTACTATACCAGCTATTGTTACAGATTTAGATGATAAAAATAGTGCTGAAATAGCTTTAATAGAAAATGTTCAAAGACAAGATTTAACTCCTATTGAAGAAGCAGTTTCATATAAAAAAATATTAGATATGGGATATATTAATCAAACTGAATTAGCAGAAAAATTAGGAAAAACACAATCAACAATAGCTAATAAATTAAGATTATTAAATTTAGATGATGAAGTACAAGAAGCATTATTAGATGGAAAAATATCTGAAAGACATGCTAGATCATTACTTAGATTAAATAATAAAGATCAAGTAAATATGTTAAGTAGAATAATAAATGAAAGATTAACTGTAAGAAAAACAGATGAAGAAGTAGAAAAAATGTTAAATAATGAAGCAATTGATACTACAGATTCTGGAGAACAAAAAAAATTAGATAATGAAAGTGTAGGAATTAAAATGAATGATGAAATAAAAAATGAATTTAATATTCCAAATAATCCAATATATCAAGAAGAAAAACCAAATGTAGAACCTATTGAATCAATTAATCCAGGATTTATGGATATAAATAAAATAGAAAATAATGCTGAAGATATATTTAAACCAGAAGAAAAAGTTGATTTAAATTCATTATTGGAAACAAAAGAAGAACCAAAGATTGAAAATACATCAGCAATGGCACCAATACCAGAAGAACCAATAGTTCCACCAGCAGAAGAAGAAAAACCAAAAGGTAAATTTTTCAATATGTTTAACTTCACACCAAGAGAAGAAAATCCAAATTATGTTGAAAATATAGAAGAAAAGGAAACAAATATCGATTTTGGTTTACCAAAAAAAGAAGAAAATCAATTTAATCCATTTTCATTATCAACTCCAATAGAAAATAATCAGATTTCATCTAATGATATACCAGAACCTTTAAATACAAGTACAGATACTATAAATGTAGAAAATACACAAAATTCATTTAATCCATTTAATTTGGATTCAACAACAAATCAAAATGATAATTATCAATCAGTAAATAATGAATTAAATAGCCAAATTGAAGATGATTCTAATGAAATTACATTAGAACCAATTCAACCTGAAGAAGAGTTATTTAGTTCTGTAAATGTTAATCCATATCATTTAAATGATGATTCAGAATTTACAACAAAAGTACCAGTAGAAGAAATTAACAATGTATTAAATAATCAATCAGAGTCAATTCCTAATTCATACGAAAGTACTAAGGTCGATTTACCTGAACCAGAAGAAAAATATGTAACAGCAGACTTTAAAACAGTTATTAATACAATAAGAGAATGTGCTGCAACAATAGAAAAATATGGATATAAAGTTGAAACAGAAGAATTAGATTTTGAAGATAGTTATCAAGTAAACTTTAAAATAGAAAAATAGATTAAAAAATTCTATTTTTTTCTTTTTCTACAAATTAATTAACTTTTCCACAATATAATTATATTAGGTGATTAATATGATACAATATTTTAACAAAATAATTTGGTCAATAGCAACTTCTTTAATAGTTATTTCAAGCATTTATTTAACAATATATTTAAATTTTCCACAATTTAAATTAAAAAAAATATTTAAAAGTTTAAAAAAAAGTAATCAAAAATTATCAAATTTTAAAGTTTTAATGATGTCATTAGCTGGAAAAATAGGTGTTGGTAGTATAGCTGGTATAGCTTTAGCAATTTATATAGGTGGCCCAGGAAGTATTTTTTGGATTTGGATTTTAACTTTTTTATCAGCTGTTTTGTGTTATAGTGAAACAATATTAGGAAATATATACAAAGAAAAAGATGGTGAATTTTATAAAGGGGGACCAAGTTATTATATAAAAAATGGCTTAGGATATAGCACTTTAGGTACAATATACGCAATAGTAATAATTGTTAGTTATATAGGAGGATTTATTAGTATTCAAACAAATACAATAACAACATCAATAAGAGAAATATTTAATATATCACCTATGGTAATAGGATTTATACTAGTGATATTGTCATTTTTAATGATTATGAAAGGTGTTAAAGAAATTTTAAATGTATCTTCAAAAATAGTTCCATTTATGATTATATTTTATTTATTCTCTGGAATGTATATTTTAATAAAAAATTTAAATTTAATTCCAGAAATATTTAAATTAATAATTACATCAGCATTTTCTTTTAAACCATTTATAACAGGTTTTATAACAAGTATTATAGTAGGATTACAAAGGGGAATTTTTGCTACCGAAGCTGGTTTAGGTACAAGTAGCATAGCTTCTTCTGTATCAAATACTAATGATAGTGTAAATTTGGCTAGAATGCAGGTATTTGGAATATATTTAACAACATTTTTAGTATGTACTTTAACTGCTTTTATCATATTGACAAGTAATTATATAGATATAGATTTTGTTGCTATAAATGGTATTGAAATAACAGAATCATCATTTTTATATCATATACCAAAGATAGGAAATTATATTGTAATTATATCTATATTTTTCTTTGCATTTTCTACAATATTAACAGGATATTATTATGGTGAATCATCATATAAATATTTAGATAAAAATGCTAACAAACTTAAAATGTTTATTTTAAAAATAATTACCTTAATAATGGTTTTTCTTGGTTGTGTATCATCACCTAGTATTATTTGGAATTTGGTTGATATCTTAGTAGCAATCTTAATAATTATTAATACATATGCTATTTTAAAATTAAAAAAAGATATTTTAGAAGTAACTATTGTTGAAAATAAAAAATAATAGTAAAATAAATATGGTGGTAGTATGATAAATAAAAAATGGGATATCGTATTAAAAGAAGATTTCGAGAGTCCATATTTTGAAAAATTAGGAATATTTGTAAAAAATGAATATAAACATAAAATAATATATCCAGAATATAAAGATATATTTAATGCCTTAAAATATACTGATTATGATGAAGTAAAAGTAGTAATTTTAGGTCAAGATCCTTATCATGGAGAACATGAAGCACATGGATTATCATTTTCTGTAAAAGAAGGGGTTCCAATGCCTCCTAGCTTAAGAAATATATTTAAAGAATTAAAAAATGATATTGGTGTAGATAGAACACAAACTGATTTAACAGATTGGGCAAAGCAAGGAGTATTATTATTAAATTCAATAATGACTGTTGTTAAAGATACACCATTATCACATAAAGATAAAGGTTGGGAAATTTTTACTGATAATGTAATAAAAAAATTAGGAGAGAGAAAAAAACCAATAGTATTTATATTATGGGGAAATTATGCAAGAAGTAAAAAATTATTAATTAAAAATAAAAATCACCTAATTATAGAAAATGTTCATCCATCTCCCCTATCTGCATCTAGAGGATTTTTTGGAAGTAAACCATTTTCAAAAGCAAATCAATTTTTAGAAAAAAATGGTATGAATAAAATAAACTGGTAAAATGGAGAAATAAATGAAAAATCAAATAGTAAGTCAATTAAAAAGTATGATTGAAGAAATAGCAATTTCTGAAGGCAAAAAATACAATATAAATATGAATATCAATGGTTATACAATTCTAGATTATTTAAATACTGAAGCCTTGCAAAAGAAAATATCTCTTCAAAAAAAATCATTATTGTTAATAAAATCATTTGTAGAATTTAAAAGATTATATGGTTATTATAATGTCTATGATAATAAAATATCTATTTTATTTAAAAATAAGATGTATAAATCTAATGATCTTCCTCGCGTAATTTTTCATGAATGTCGCCATCGTTATCAATCCCAAGCTAATAATTATATAGAATTTTTATATGACATAGAAAATATATTAGTTAACACTAATAAAAAAATATATCATCAATATCATGATACATTTTTTATTGAATTAGATGCCAATAAATATGGTTATGAAATGGCAACAAAATATTTATCAAAATATAATATTTTATCTGAAAAACAAAAAAATACATATGAACTAGGATTAAAATTAAATAATTGTTTTTTAGAAGGATATAATCCTATTTATCTTTTTCATCAATTTAATAATTGTTTAATTGAAAATAGTGATAAAGATTGGTTTAAAAAAATTTATCCAAATAGTTGGTTAAAAGAAATTTATGATAAATCAGGAAATATGAAATCTTATAAAGAAATATTTCAAAACAATTATTTTAAATCTTTAGATGAAACTAGTCAAAGTATTATTATAATAAGTCCATACTTCTTAGATAATATAGACATTAATAATTTAAATGGATATGAAAAAGAAATGATATTAAGGTCTATAAAATATGCTAAAACAATAAAAGAAAGAAACGATAAACAAAATTTTGATATTATTAAGGAAATGGTGAAAAATAATATTGTATCAATAAATATGTTAGAAAACATTATTTATCAAAAAAGAACAAATTTTTTTATAAATAATGGAATTCAAACTCACTTAGAACCAATTTTAGAACAGTTAAATAATGAATCAATATATAGTAATAATGAAACAGATAAGCAAAGATAATAAATATTAAAAATTTAATCATATATTTTTGATTAAATTTTTT
>CAKOWF010000028.1 GCA_934122215.1 uncultured Bacilli bacterium
GGTTGCTTTTGAGCAATTTTTAAAAAGACTTATGGGTATCACAAAAACAGGTCATACTGGTATGATGAAGAAATACCTTTCGTAGAAGCTGCTGAAATTGGTACTGAGAAAGTAATTAGAGATCACTCTTCTATTGGTATCGTTATAACTACTGATGGATCTTTTACTGAAATTGAAAGAAATAATTATGTAGAAGCAGAAGAAAGAGTTGTTAATGAATTAAAAGAAATAGGTAAACCTTTTATTGTTGTTTTAAACTCTTCACATCCAATGCTTCCTGAAACAGAAAGATTAGCTGAAAAATTAAAAGAAAATTATGGTGTTCCTGTTTTACCTATGAATGTTGAAAATATGACTGATAGAGATATTTATGCAGTATTAAAAGAAGCTCTTTATGAATTTCCAGTATTAGAAGTTAAAGTTAATATGCCTGAATGGATAGCACTTTTATCACCTAATAATTGGCTTAAAAAAATATTTATTGATAAAATTAAAGAAAGTGTTATTGAAATAGATAAATTAAAAGATATTGATTTTATAACTAATCATTTTAGTAATTGTGAATATATCAAAAAAGCTTATTTATCTAATGTAGATGCATCTACTGGTATAGTTACTGTTAACTTAGAAGCTAAAGATAATTTATATAATGAAGTTTTAAAAGAAATAATTGGTATCGATGTTACTAGTAAAGCTGAACTATTAAAATTATTCCAAGATTACAGTGAAGCTAAAGAAGAATATGACCAAATTAAATCAGCTTTAAAAATGGTTAAACAAACCGGATATGGTGTTGCTTCACCTAGTTTAATGGATATGAAATTAGATAAACCTGAAATAATTAAACAAGGTAGTAGATATGGTATTAAATTAAAAGCTGTGGCACCTTCTATTCATATGATTAGAGTTGATGTTGAATCTACATTTGAACCAATAATAGGCTCTGAACTTCAAAGTAAAGAATTAATTGATTACCTAATGAAAGATAATGATACTTGTCCTGATAATATTTGGAAAAGTGAAATATTTGGTAGAAGTTTAGATGTTATTGTTAAAGAAGGTATTCAAGCTAAACTATCATTAATGCCTGATAATGTTAGATTTAAATTATCTCAAACACTTACTAAATTAGTTAATAAAGGTAGTGGTAATTTATTTGCAATTGTACTTTAAACAATTGCTTTTTTGTTAAAAAAAACTATCTATTTAGATAGTTCGTTATATCTTTTTAAAGTATATAATTTTATATAATCACCATAACCAACTGACATAATTCTATTTGTTTCACTTGTATCAAAAATACCATTTGGTAGAATTATTCTATTTTGTTGATCACAAATTTTCTTTGATATAATTGAAATACACAATTTATCAATTTTTTCTTTAAGTGTTTTGGCTTCAGAAATATTTTCAACATGTTTTAAAGCTTCTTCTATTTCTTCAATTATCTTAGTTATTTTTAATTCATTTGATATCTTTAATGCATCATCTTCTTGTTGAATAATTATTCTATCACCTGATTCTGCATATGTAAATTTTGGTAATTTAATTCTATTTTTTTCATCTATAGATATTTCACTTTTACCAAACATTTTTTCCTCTCCAAACATATTAATCCCCCTTTTGATGAGTGTTAATATATCATAAATTTGAATATTTGTCAAAAAAAAGGCTATTCTTCGCCTTTATTTTTAAATTGCAATATTATTGGTGTTCCTTCCAAATTGAATGATTCTCTTAATTTGTTTTCTAGATATCTTTCATATGAGAAATGAATTAAACCCTTAGAATTTACTCTTATAACAAATTTTGGTGGTTTTGTTCCTTCTTGATTTGAAAAATATATTTTTAGTCTTTTACCTTTATATGATGGTGGTAAATTTAAATTGTATGCTTCTGTTATTACATCATTTAATAAACTTGTTTTTACTTCTAATTTTGAATTTTCATAAACCTTTATTACTTCTGGTAATAAAGTGTGAATTCTTTTTTTAGTTAGAGCAGATAAATATACAATTGGTGCATAACTAATAAAAGCTAAATCACTTCTTATTAATTGTGTAAATTTTTTCATTTGTTCATCTTTATTTTCAATTGTATCCCATTTATTTACAACTATTACTACAGGTTTACCTGCTTCTAAAGCATATCCTGCTATATGTTTATCATGTTCTATTATTCCTTCTTCAGCATTTATTACAACTAGACAAACATCTGATCTATCGATTGCTTTCATTGATCTAAGTAAACTGTATTTTTCAATACGCTCATATACTTTACCTTTTTTTCTCATACCTGCTGTATCAATTACAACAAACTTTTGACCATGATATGTAAATTCTGTATCAACTGAATCTCTTGTAGTACCAGCTACATCTGATACTATTAATTTATCTTCATTTAATATAGCGTTTGCTAGACTACTCTTTCCTACATTTGGTCGTCCTATTATTGAAAATTTGATTGTATTTTCATCATATTCTTCTTCTGGTATTTCGTTAAAATCTTTTGTTATTTCATCTAATAAATCAGTTATACCTATATTTTGTTCTCCACTTATTTCTATATAATTATCAAATCCTAATACATAAAAATCATAAATATTTTCTTTTGAATTTTTGTGATCCACCTTATTTATGGCTACTATTACTTTTTTTGATGTTTTTCTTAACATATCTCTGACTACATAGTCATTGCTTGTTAAACCATTTTTTCCATCTACAATAAATACAATTACATCAGCTTCATCAATCGCTAATTCTACTTGATATTTTATTTCAATATTAAATTCTTGGTTTTCCATATCAATACCACCTGTATCAATTAAGTGAAATTGATAATCTCTATATTTTACATTTCCATATATTCTATCTCTTGTAACTCCTGGGGTATCTTCTATGATAGAAACTTTTTTTCCAACTAAACGATTAAATAATGTAGATTTTCCTACATTTGGTGTTCCAACTAATGCAACAACTGGTTTTTTCATATTAATACCTCCATTTTTTATTTATTATTTTATTTGTATCTTTATATACTAATTTTAAATGTTCTAAAATGTTGAAATTCATATCTTTTTTCTTTATATAAAACTTATTTTTATATAAAAAGATGTCTCCATTTATATATTTATTTATATTAAATATATTTAATACTTCGTATAAAAAAGTGGATTCATGAATAGATATTTTCATGTCTATTATATCTTCATAATAATCCACTAGTTCTTTTTCTTCTTCTATTTCTAGTACCATATCACTATTATCTGTATACACATCTACATTACAAAAACCTTGTATTTTAATATCATATTTCTCTTTTAATTTTATAAATATTTTTCTGAAATAATCTTCTAAATAATCTATATCATCTAAATAATTTTTAGTATATTTTTCAATATATACTATTATTTTTTTATTTTCAATGGTACATTTCATATCATCACCTATATTATAATATGTGATGACAATAATTTTGACTAAATAATTCTTTCTATTTTCTCTTGTATATCATGTTTTCCATCTTTTGTTATATTTGAAAATATCACAAAATCATCACCAACAACTAAATCTAATTCATTTAATATTAAATTTCTTTGTGTTTGTTGTTTTGTTATTCCTACTTTATCTGCTTTTGTAGCTACTATTGTTACTGGTATTTGATAGTGTTTTAAAAATTCATACATTAATTTATCATCTTTACTTGGTTTATGTCTAAAATCTATTAACATAAATACTTGTTTTAAATTTTCTCTATTTGTTAAGTAATCTTCCATCATAAGTCCAAATTTTTTCTTTCTTGTTTGACTTATATTGGCAAAACCATATCCTGGAGCATCTACCAAATAAAATTCTTCATTTACTAAATAAAAATTTATTGTCTGTGTTTTTCCTGGATTTGATGACGTACGAGCTAAATTTTTACGATTAATAAGTGTATTTATAAAACTGCTTTTCCCTACATTTGATCGACCAACTAGTAAAAACTCTGGTTTGTTATCAGTTGGATATTGACTTCTTCTAACTGCACTTATTACTAATTCTACTTTATTTATTTTCATTAAATCACCTTTTTTCAAGACGAAAGAAATTATATCATTTTTTTATATATTTGTCAAAATTACCTTTATATACTAGAAAAATAGGTTTACTTTAACCTATTTCTTACCACAAGTTGGTGTTCCTGATCCTGTTGGATTTTTTAATTCACAATCTGATCTTTCTTGACATGATTCCATGCTTAATTGTTCACATTCAAGTTTGCCTGTTTTATATGTTTCATCACAGTATTTTTTATATGTACAATCATTTACACAGGCATAGAATTCACTTGAACTATGACTACCAGTTGCATTATAACAATTATTTTCACATTTGGCTTTACCATCGCTTAAGCAAATAGCATATTGATCAGTTGTTTTACAAACATTATTAACAAAGCAATCAATACATGAAGCCATTGCATTTGTAGAATTTTCTCCAATTAATTTAAATATAAATTGTGTTACACCTACTACAAGGAAAACAGCAAGTGCTCCCATAATTCTTTTTATAAATTTATTTTGTGAGTCTTTCATTTGCTTTTCATCATTACTTATTACTGCTTTTGCGAAATCTATCATTCCAAGTATAATTAATAAAATTGGTACCATAATTTTTACAAGATTTATTAAATTTGTTGAAAAAACTGGTAAAGCTGATGGAATACCTGTTGATAAACCACATTTTACATATGATTCAGCATTTACACCGTCTGTCATAAATATCAATAATAATATAACTAATGTTTTGTTTAACTTTTTCATTTATATTTCTCCTAACTATGTTAATTATATCTAATTTTTAATTAATATTCAAGGTTTATGAAAAGATTTGATTTTGATTTCATATTATTTAGTATGAATGCTAAACAAAAAGAGATAAATCTTTTAAATATACAAATGTTTACTACTATTATATATGTTGGGAGTTTATTTGTTTCTTTATCTTTAACATATAATGATAGACAATCTTTACTAAATAAAAAGGAATTGTATAGTAAAAATCAAAGTCAAAAAATATCAATTGGTAATAGATGGTTAGTTTTATTTTTAACTCTTTCATATTTATTTATTAATTACAAAAATATAAATTTAGCTAAAGAAAAAGGTCAAAAATTATGGCCTTTCCATTTACAAGCTTTATCTAGTGAATTATCTACACTAGCAGCTATTATTGTATTATATGTAGTTATTAAAACTGAAGGTGATCAATATTCAATCGTTTCTGGTATTGAAAACCCTACTTTATAGAATTTTGATATTCTTCACATACTTTGTCTAAATCTTTAATTAGACTATCAACTACATCGAAGTTATCTACTCTAACCCCACTAGCAAACATGTGTCCACCACCATTATATCTACTAGCAACTTCATTTATAACAGGTCCCCTTGATCTAATAGAACCTCTTATATTATTATTATTTTTATCATAAGTAAATACTCCCCATGCATATACCTCATTAATATAATTAAAATTATTAACCATATTTCCAGCAGTAGCAGCATCTACTCCATACTTATTTAATTCTTCTTCTGTTATTTTAACATATCCAAATCCATTTTCAGTTATTTTTAATTCATGAAATAAATATCCTTCAAATCTAATTTCTTTAAATGGTCTTAAATATAAATTATCATATGATTTAGAAAAATCTAAATTTGTTTCTTTTATTAACTTAGAAACTAAATCAAATGTTTTAGAAGTTGTGTAATAGAATAAAAATCTATCAGTATCTGCTACTAAACCAATAAATAATTTTTCTGCTATTTCTTTATTTATTTTTAATTTAGTACTAAATATTAATTCCATTATTAATTGTGATGCACTTGAAGAACTATCATCTATAAGTTCTAAATCACAAAATTTTTCTATAAAAGGATGATGATCAATTTTAATTGAATAATCAAATTTTTCTACTTCTACACCATCTACCCTTTTTCTGTCTGGTGTATCAGTTACTATAAGTAAAGAATTTTGATACATATCTTCCGTAAATCTATCTAAATCACCAATATATTTAAATTTACTAGTAGGATAACCAATAGCATAGACTTTTTTTTCTGGAAAAGTTTCTCTGATAGAATCTCTTAAACCTATAGAACTACCTAAAGCATCAGGATCTGGCCCTACATGTCTTGCTATTACGATAGTATCATATTTTTTTATTTGATTATATATCTTTTTAAACAAACTGTTCATCTTATTCTCCAATTAATTCTAAAGTATCTTCTGCTATCATTAATTCCTCATTAGTTGGAATAACATATAATAATACTTTTGAATCATCACTACTTATTTTTATTTCTTCTCCTCTTACTTTATTTGCTTCATTATCTAAATAAATTCCTAAACAATTTAATTTATTTACTATAGCTTCTCTTGCTTCACTAGCATTTTCTCCTAAACCTGCAGTAAACACTATCATATCTACTCCATTAGCTTCTACATAGTACTCAGCAATATATTTTACTACTGTATCAACATATTTATTAAAAGCTAAAGTACATCTTTCATTTCCTTCTTTTACTCCAGCATATATATCTCTAAAATCACTATATTCTCCACTTAATCCTAAGAAACCTGATTTTTTATTTAAATCATTCATTACTTCATCTAGTGATTTATTAGTATTTTCCATTACATAAGGAATAATTGATGGATCAACATCTCCACTACGAGTTCCCATCATTATACCTGCTAGTGGTGTAAATCCCATAGTAGTATCTAAGCATTTTCCATTTTCTACAAGTGATAAAGATCCTCCACTACCTAAGTGACATATAATTGCTTTATAATTATCTTTTCCTAATATTCTTGGAATTTGTTTACTTATATAGCAATGACTTGTTCCGTGGAAACCATATTTACGAACTTTATAATTTGTATACCATTCATATGGTACTGGATATATATAGTTTACTTCTTCCATTGTTTGATGGAATGCTGTATCAAATACTCCAACCATTTTTACATTTGGTAAAGCTTTTTTTACTGCTTCAATTCCTAGTATATTAGCTGGATTATGTAAAGGAGCAAGTGGAATATATTTTTTTAAATCTTCTATTACTTCATCAGTAATTATTACAGATTTATTATATTTATCTGCTCCATGTACTAATCTATGGCCTATTCCATCTATTTCATCTAATGATGATATTATATTTAATGAAATTAATCTATCTAATAATACCTCTACTGCTACTGTATGATTAGGCATTTCTACTTCTTCTTTTATTTTTTCTCCATTATATTTTATTGTATAAAAACTATTTGGTAAAGTTACTCTTTCAAAGTATCCACTTGCTATACAAGTTTTACTAGTCATATCAAATAAACTGAATTTTAAAGAGCTACTACCAGCATTTATTGACATTATTTTCATAAGTTACCTTCTTTCTACCAAGACCATTATACTATAAAAAAAAAGATATTTAAAGGTTTATTTTCTTATTTTAATAATATCATCTTCTTTTAAATATCCTATTAATAAACTAGAATTTTTATCATGTAATTTAACATTTTTTTCAATATTTTTTTCATCATAATTTGCATAACAGTATTTACAGTAATGTTTACATGTATTATACATACCTATATCTACCATTTCTATACATTTACAATTTTTATTGTTTCTTGCTTTCCAAGACTTAAAATTAGTTTTTCCTGTTAATTTGAATGCTAGTTCATGAGAGATACAGTCTTTTTTTTGAAATCCATATTCTACTAAATTTCTTTCTTCGGAACATGTTTGAATTGTCATATTGTAACACTCTGCAATTTTACTAAAATTCTTACCTATTATTTCATAATCTAAATCAGTTATTTGTTTACTTTTTATAATATAATCATTTTTTCTTACATTTTTATATTCATCCATAAATGATATAATTATATGTTTTACATAACCATTTAGTTTTAAACATAAACTATCAAATGATTTTATATGGTAATCTAAATTATATTTATCACTTATAAATATTGGATCATATCTAACATATATATTGTCTTTATCTATTAATTTAGATAATTTTTTTATACTTTCTATTATAGTTCCCTTTGGTAGTACATTTGGTTCAATATCTTTTTTATATGGTGTCAATGTAATGTGAAATAATATTGGTTGTTTTATTTTATCTATATATTTTAAAATTGGAGTGGGATTTTTAGTACAAAATACTATAGCATCTACATCACTAAAGTATATTCTACTTACTAATTTAGGATTAAATGGATTTCTTACATCAACAAATCCTTCTTTATATCTATTCATAAACCATTCTGTATAGAATGCTACTACATCAGTTCTTCCACTTACATTTAATACCATATTAATCATCCATTTCTTTTTTTATCCATAACATTATTATATTTACAATGTATTTTATTTCTTTTTCAGTTAAATCATGATAAGGATCAATATGATGCCACTTATATAAACATCCTCTACAACAAGTAGCTGTAGCATGTTCAGCTATAAAAACTGGATGTCCTTTCATAGGTGTTTGTTTTCCATCTTTTGGATTATTTTTTATTAATCTTGTTTTTATAAAATCATAAGCATGTTTTTCTATTAGTTCTAATCCTTTTTCTTTTACATAAATTTTATCTTTTTCTTTTAGATGAAAACTATTTCTAAATTTTGATTTTTGTAATTCTTCTAACATTTTCAAAAAAGAACTATTTCTAGTTCTCTCTTAGTGCATATGTATCACGTGCTATCATAAGTTCTTCGTCTGTAGCAATAACATATGCTGGTATTTTTGAACTATCTTTTGTAATAATTCCTTCTATACCTTTTCTTACTATTGTTTCATCATTTTTCTTTTCATCTAAAATAATACCTAAAGATGTTAATTTTTTAAGAGTTTCACCTCTTATTATAGAGTCATTTTCTCCTCCACCTGCTGTAAAGCATATAGCATCTACAACTCCATTTAATTTAACATAATATTTTGCTATATAATCTACTATTTTATCTGTATACATATCAAATGCTAAAATAACCTTTTCTTCATTAGCATAGAAAGCTCTATCTAGATCTCTTAAATCGCTCATACCAGCAATTCCTTCTAAACCACTTTCTTTATTTAACATACTATCTATCTTTTCTAAATTAAATCCTGTTTTTTTCATTATATAGTTTAGCATTGTATAGTCAATGTCCCCACTACGAGTTCCCATCATAATCCCAGCATTTGGAGTAAATCCCATAGAAGTATCTATGCATTTTCCTTCTTCTATAGCTGATATACTTGCCCCATTACCTATATGACATATTATTAAGTTTGGATTTTCTTTATTTAGTATTTTTTTCATTTGTTCAGTTATAAATCTATGACTTAATCCGTGGAATCCATATTTACGAACATGATATTTTACATACCATTCATATGGAACAGGATAAAGATATGTTTTTTCTTTCATAGTTTGATGAAATGCTGTATCAAAACATGCTACTTCTAAAGCATTTGGAATAGCTTTCATAAATACTTTTACACCCATTAAATTAGCTGGATTATGAAGTGGCGCTAATTCTGATATTGATTCTATTTCTTGTATTACTCTATCATCTATTACTACACTTCTTGAATATTTATTTCCACCATGTACTATTCTATGACCTACAGCTTCTATTTCATTTAAATTTTTAATCATTTTTTGTTCTATTAATTCATCTAATAAAATTTTTACTGCTTCTTCATGGTTTTTTATTTCAACATCTTTTCCAATTTTTTCTTCTCCTATACGGATACTATAATTACTACCTTCTAGTCCAATTCTATCAAAAGTACCTTTCATTAATACTTTTTCTTCTGGCATATCATATAAACGAAATTTTAAGGTAGAACTTCCTGCATTTACTGATAATAATTTCATAATAACCTCCTTAATTTAGTATATAATGTTCAAATGATGCATTTGTTGACTCATATTTCATTAAATCTCCATCTTCTGGAAATCCATTAAAATAATAATATAATACACGAGCTATACCACTATGTGTTACAAGTAGTACCTTCTTATCTGAATAGTTAATTGATATATCATTTAATAATGATGATATTCTATTAAATAATTCCCCTATGCTTTCCGCTTTTTTATATTGAATATTTTTCTTTATATTCCAATAATCATTTAAATTTATTTTATGTCTTTCTAAACCTTCAAATTCACCATGATTTCTACTAACTAGTCTATCATCATATATAATAGGTATATTTGGAGCAGCTAAAGCAGCCGTTTCTTTTGTTCTTAATTTTGGAGAACAAATAACTAAATCTATTTTAGCTTCTTTAACTTTTTCTCTTAATGAAATGGCTTGTTTTTTTCCATTTTCATTTAATAATGTTTCCATATTACCTTGCATTATACCTGTTTTATTTTCGTTAGTTTCACCATGTCTAATTACATATAAATCCATTAATCTTCTGGTTTCATTAGTGGGAATAATAATACATCTCTAATTGAATCTTGTTCTGTGAATAACATAATTAATCTATCAATTCCAAAACCAATTCCACCTGCTGGAGGCATACCATATTCTAGTGCTTCAATGAAATCCATATCAATATCAGTTGCTTCATCATTTCCTAGTTCTCTTTCTTTGATTTGCTCTTCAAATCTTTCTAATTGATCTATTGGGTCATTTAATTCTGTGTATGCATTAGCGCATTCTCCACCTGCTATAAATAATTCAAAACGATCTACAAATCTTGGATCATTTGGATTTTTCTTAGTAAGTGGTGATATTTCTACTGGATGACCATAAAGGAAAGTAGGTTGAATTAAAGTTTTTTCAACAAATTCTTCAAAGAATAAATTTATTATATGTCCTACAGTATGTTCATGATCTTTTACTTCTATTTTATTGTCTGCTGCTAGTTTTAATGCTTCTTCTACAGTCATTTCTTTACTAAAATCTATTCCTGTCACTTCTTTTATAGCATCTACCATTGATATTCTTTTCCATGGACCTTTTAAATCTATTTCATATCCTCTATAATTGAATGTTGTTTTACCAAATACCTTATTTGCTATTTCTAAATACATTTCTTCTGTTAAATCCATCATTCCATTTAAATCTGAATATGCTTCATATATTTCCATCATTGTAAACTCAGGATTATGATTTAAGTCCATTCCTTCATTTCTGAATGTTTTTCCTATTTCATAGACTTTTTCCATACCACCAACTAATAATCTTTTTAGATTTAATTCTAATGCTATTCTTAAATACATATCTAAGTCTTGTGCATTATGGTGTGTTATAAATGGACGTGCTGATGCACCAGTTAATAATGATGTTAAAATAGGTGTTTCTACTTCTACAAAGCCTTTGTTATCTAAGTAATTTTGAATACATCTTATTATTTTAGGTCTTGTGAAAGCTATTCTTCTAGATTCATCATTCATTATTAAATCTACATATCTTCTTCTATATCTTTCTTCTTTATCTGTTAAACCATGAAATTTTTCTGGTAATGGTTTTAATGCTTTTACTAAATGTGTATATTCTAAACATTTGATTGTTATTTCTCCTGTACCAGTTTTCATTACTTTTCCTTTTACACCAACTATATCTCCAAGATCTGCTGTTTTAAATAAGTTATATATTTCTTCTCCAACATCATTTATTGATATGTATATTTGTATTGATCCAAATTTATCTTTAATTGAAAAGAAACTAGCTTTACCCATTTTTCTAATGAACATTATTCTTCCTACTACTATTTCAATATTATTTTGTTCTTCTAATTCATCATGTGATAAATCAGAATATTTTTCTTTTACTTCATTAGAGTACATAGTTCTATCAAATCTATGTCCAAATGGATCTATTCCTAATTCTTTAAATTTATCTAATTTTCCTCTTCTTACTAATTCTTGTTCTGTAAAATCTCTCATACATTCACCTCTTCATACTGAACTATTTATATATTAACATAAATTCACTTATAAATATAGCGATTTTTTGTCAATTTACTTATTTTGTTCTATAAAATCATCTATTTGTTTTAAAAATTCTTCTTTTGTTTTTGTTTTAAATATTGCTTCTTTTAGTTTTGTACTATTTTCTAATCCTTTTAAATACCACGCTGCATGTGTTCGCATTTCTAGTAAGGCAAGTTTTTCTCCTTTTGTTTCTTCTAATAATTTATAGTGTCTTTTTACCATTTCCATTTTTTCTTTTAGTGATACTTTTATTGGTTCTTTTCCAGTGTTCAAATATTCTATGCATTCTTTTATTAGCCAAGGATTTCCTAGTACTCCTCTACCTATCATTACTGCATCACATTTTGTTTCTTCTAACATTCTTTTGGCATCATAACAAGATTTTATATCTCCATTTCCTATTACTGGAATTGTTACATTTTCTTTTACTTCTTTTATAATATTCCAATCAGCTTTTCCTGTATATCCTTGAGCTCTAGTTCTAGGATGTACTGTTATAGCACTTGCTCCAGCACGCTCTATCATTTTAGCTATTTCTACAGCATTTATACTATTACTATCCCATCCACTTCTTATTTTTACTGTTACTGGTACATTTACTGACTTTACTACATTTGATACTATTTCATATACTTTTTCTGGATTTTTAAGTAATGCACTACCAGCTTGATTTTTGATTGCTACTTTAGGTACAGGACAACCCATATTTATATCTATAATATCTGGTTTCATAGTTTTTTCTATATATTTTGCTGCTTTTACAAATGATTCTTTATCACTTCCAAATATCTGTTGAGCTATTGGTCTTTCCATATCCGTCATGTATAACATATCTATTGTTTTTTTTGATTCATATGATATTGCTTTATCACTTACCATTTCAGCATATATAAGTCCTGCTCCCATTTCTTTTATAATTGTTCTATAAGCACTATTTGATATACCAGCCATAGGAGCTAAAACAACATTATTTTTTATTTCAACATTTCCAATATTCCATTTCATACTGTACCTCCAAACATTTAATTTATTATATCATTATTTTATTTAAATTAAAATTATAATTTTTTTAGGTATTTTTGTAAAACTTAATATGATATATATGAGAGCATATCTAATGCGTTAGTATATTCCTTGCTTTTCTTAGAAAGTGAGGTGGTAGTTATGACACATAGAGAACAAAAACTTTATGTTATCATTTTACTCCTATTACTTTTAATATTTTATATTTTAAGTAAATAAAAAAATATCCTAACGCCACAGGGGGTCGTTAGGAATCCTTCCTATAAAGGAATATACCTAACATGAGCCATTAGGTATGTTCTCTTTTATTATATACAATTTATATTATTTATTCAATGTTTTCTTATAAATTAATTTTTTTATTAAATTCAGGTATTTTTGTAAAACTTAATATGATATATATGAGAGCATATCTAATGCGTTAGTATATTCCTTGCTTTTCTTAGAAAGTGAGGTGGTAGTTATGACACATAGAGAACAAAAACTTTATGTTATCATTTTACTCCTATTACTTTTAATATTTTATATTTTAAGTAAATAAAAAAATATCCTAACGCCACAGGGGGTCGTTAGGAATTATCCATAAAAGGAATATACCTAACATAGAACCATTAGGTATGTTCTTTTTTATTATATACAATTTATATTATTTATACAATAGATTTTAATTTAAAAATAATTTTTCATTAAATGATTTAATTCTACAGCATATTCCATAGGTAATTCTTCCTTAAATTTGTCTAAGAATCCCATTATTATTAATTCTTTAGCTTTTTCTTCATTTATTCCTCTAGTCATTAAATAGAATAAATTTTCTTCACTTATTTTTGATACTGTAGCTTCATGTAATAATGTTGATGATGAGTTTTCTATTATATTAGTTGGTATTGTATCACTTTTAGATATTTCATCTAATAAAATAGTATCACATTTAATAGTACTTTTTGAATTAGTAGCATCTTTAGTTATTTTAACTAATCCTCTATATGTAGCATTACCACCTTTTAAAGCAATAGATTTACTTATAATATTACTTTCTGTTTCTGGATACAAATGAATCATTTTAGCTCCTGTATCTTGTATTTGATTAGTAGTAGCAACTGCTATACTAATACAATTACCTTTAGCTCTTTTTCCATTTAAAATACATGCCGGATATTTCATATTAATACCAGATCCTATATTTCCATCTATCCATTCCATCAATCCATTTTCTTCTACTATAGCTCTTTTAGTAACTAAATTATATAAATCTGTTGACCAGTTTTGTATTGTTGTATATCTACATTTAGCATTCTTTTTTACATATATTTCTACTACTGCAGCATGTAGTGAATCACTTGTATAAGTAGGAGCAGTGCACCCTTCCATATAATGAAGTGAACTATTTTCATCTACTATGATAATTGTTCTTTCAAATTGTCCCATATTTTTAGTATTAATTCTAAAATAACTTTGTAAAGGTCTATCTATAGTAGTATTTTTAGGAACATATATGAATGTACCACCACTCCATACAGCACCATTCAAAGCAGTATATTTATTTTCATCATATTTTACTAAATTATTAAAGTATTCTTTAAATAATTCTGGATATTTTTGTAAAGCTGTATCTGTTGAACAAAATATTACATTTTTTTCTTCTAATTCTTTTATCATATTGTGGTATACTACTTCACTTTCAAATTGAGCTCCTACACCATCTAAGTATTTTTTTTCAGATTCTATTAAACCTAAATCTTCAAATGTATCTTTTGCCTCTTTATTTACTTTATTCCAATCATTTTCTTCTTTTTCTGTTATTCTTTTATAGTATGTTATTAAATCAAAATCTAA
>CAKOWF010000029.1 GCA_934122215.1 uncultured Bacilli bacterium
TTTTAGTTACCAAAATATCCATTATATACTTCTTTAGTTTCATTAACAACTACAAAAGCATTTGGATCATATTTTTTTATTATTTTCTTTAAGTCATTAAATTTTACTTTATCTATTTCAATAAATAACATATATTTTTCATTATGTTCTTTTTCACTTCTGACATCTATTACTGAAACACCAAATCCATTTTTTTTAAGAAAAGCAACAAGTTCATCATCTCTTTTACTTGTAATAACTTGAACACCAAAATTACCTTTAATAAGTTTTTCTGATACAGCACTTCCTATAAATGTACCAGTAGCATATCCACCAGCATATGATAAAGCAATAAATATACTTGTACTATCAGTATTTAATGCTTCCTTAACAACAATGAACCATATAAAAACTTCAAAAAATCCTATTAAACTTGCTAATAACTTTTTCCCTTTTACTGTTACAATTGTTCTACATGTTCCCATTGAAACATCAATAATTCTAACAAAAAATACCTTTAAACATAATATAAACAATTCCATTATTCTCCTCCTATAATTCATAGTATACATTATTATTTTTACTAAATCAAATAAACATATACAATATATTTGTATTTTTTTTTAATTTAATTTATAATTAAGGTGGTGAGAATATGAAAAAAAGAAAACTTAAGAAAAATGTTAAATATGGATTAATCGGCATATTAATATTTATAATTTTAATAATATTTTTAGTTAAATTTATAAGTTATAGAAATAGTAATGAATACAAATTAAAAGAAAAAGGATATTCTAAAGAAGAAATTAAAGAAATATTAAATTTGGATGAAGATAAAAAAAATAAAATATTAGAAATGGATTATAATGAAAATATTTTAAATTTTGTTAATGAAAAATATTTTTTACTTAAAAATTTAGATAGATATTTAAAACTTTATAGTGAATGTAATTGTAGACATGATAAAGTTGTAAGTCTAGTTAATGTTAATGCTGATTATGAACAATATGATAAAAATATTATAAAAGAAACTGATACATCAAAAGGAATTTTAATGCTAGTAAATAAATATCATTATCTAACAGATGATTACAAACCAGAATTAAATAAAATAAGTGTTATGTATGCTTACGATGATAATGAATTAACAAGTGAAGCTTTGAAAGCTTACAAAAATATGTGGTACGCAGCTAATAAAGAAGGTCTAACACTAATTGCTTCATCTAGTTATAGATCATATGAATCTCAAAAAACATTATGGGAATCAAGAGCTATTGTTGATGAAAAAGCTGCTGATTTATCAACTGCTAGAGCAGGATATTCAGAACATCAAACTGGATTTGTAATTGATATATTAACTTATAATTCTACATTAGCTAACTTTGAAGAGTCGGATGAATTCAAATGGTTAAGTGAAAATTCTTATAAATATGGATTTATATTAAGATATCCTAAAGATAAAACTGATATTACAGGTTATGAATATGAATCATGGCATTATAGATATGTAGGTGTAGAAGCTGCTACTAAAATACATAATGAAAATATTACATTTGATGAATATTATGCTTATTATATAGAAGGTGAAAAATGAAAAAGATAATTTTAATTTTATTAATATTTTTAACAGGCTGTACTAAAGAAGAAGTAAATCCATTAAAAGAAATAGGATACAGTGATGATGAAATTAGTGTTATTGAGACTATGTCTACTAATACAATAGAATATATTAAAAATAGTAATTATAATTCAAATTATATAACACTATTAACTAGTAGTAATTTTAATGAAAACAATTTTAACAATTACATTAATTTAATGGATAAATCTAACTACTCTATTGATGATATTTTATATGTTGTCAATAATAACTATTATGATGATACTATCAATTATGATGAAAATACTTTATCTTTAATGAAAAGTAAATATTATATACATAACAACTTAAATAAATATTTAAACTATAAAAATAATTCAAAAAAAACATTTAATAATAACAATGAATTAAATGATTATGTTATAACAAGTATTAATAGTATGCTTGATACTCCATTTTATCAAAACCCTGTTAAAACTGACTTGTCAAAAGGATATCTAATGATTGTAAACAAGTATCATTATCTTGACAGTAATTATGTTCCAAATAATTTAGTTACTGCTAGTTCTAAATATGGTAATACTTTACAAGTTGAAAAAACAACTTATGAAGCATTTATAAATATGTATAATGATGCTTCTAAAATTGGTTTAAATATAGCTATTATGTCTCCATATAGAAGTTATAATACCCAAATAGGACTATATAATAGATATGCTAGTGTTGATGGTAAAGCATTAGCTGATACATATTCAGCAAGAGCAGGATATTCAGAACATCAAACTGGTTTAGCTATTGATATAGTTAAAAGAGGTGGAACTTTAGGAGGATTTGAAACTACTAAAGAATTTAAATGGATGAAAGATAATTCTTATAAATATGGTTTTATTTTAAGATATCCTAGTGGTAAAGAATGGATTACAGGTTATCAATATGAACCATGGCATTATAGATATGTAGGTGTAGAAGCTGCTACACAAATATATAATGAAGAAATTACATTTGAAGAATATTATGCATATTATGTTGAAAAGAATTAATTTTAATTCTTTTTTTAATATAAAAAAATAATAGGACTTTTAAAAGCCCTATTTTATTGTTTTTAAAGGATTTTTTATAAATTCTGATATTTTTTCATAGGTTTCTTTGTTTGTTAACAAAGGATTATGAGAATTTGATTCAATTTCAACAGTACTAGCTAAAAAAGTGTAAATAGAATTAATCCAATTTTGACTTACAAATACATCACCTTTTGAATATATAATTAATGAATAAATATTATTAATTGACACTAAATCATTTTTACTTTTTATTACTTCCCTTAATGATTTATAATATAAAATCATATTATGCAAATTTGGTTTAGCAGTTACAGGAGTATTATAATCAGGTCCATTATATTGTTTTGATATTTCCTTTTTCTCTTTTGATGTTGTACTAACAAATTCTGGAGAAACATATACTATTCTATTAACATATGTATCAGTTTTTTCATCAATCAAATATCCAAAATTACATCCCATAGAATGGCAAATTAAATTTACTTCCTCATTATTTGGATTATTATCTTTTATAAAATTTTCAATATATGGAATAATTGTCTTAATAGAATAATTTGAATAATCATCAATAACTGGAATAACATCAATACCCTGTTCTTGAAAATTACTAATAATTTGTGTTTGTTCTTCTTTAGTAGTTGACATTCCCTTAATATAAAAATTAACCATAAACTCACCTCTTGTTGATATAATATATCACAAAATATGTTTTTTTGCAAATAATAAACTTTGAATACAAAAAGGACTCTTAAAAAGTCCTATTTTATCTCTTCTAATCTAACACTTACTAATTTACTAACACCAGACTCTTGCATCGTAATACCATATAATACATCAGCATATTCCATAGTTTTTTTCTTGTGAGTAATTAAAATAAATTGAGTTTTATTTTTAAATTTACTTAAATATTCTCCAAAACTATCAACATTGACTTCATCTAAAGCTGCTTCAACTTCATCTAATATACAGAATGGTACAGGTCTAGTTTTAAGTATTGCGAATAATAAACTAATAGCTGTAAAAGTCATTTCTCCACCAGATAAAAGTGAAATGCTTTTTAAACTTTTTCCTGGAGGTGAAGCTACTATTTCTATTCCTGTTTCTAATAAATTATTTGGATCAGTTAATTTTAAATCAGCATTACCACCTTTAAATAATTCTTTAAATGTTTCTTTAAAATTAGTTCTTATTATTTCAAATGTATCTTTAAATGAACTAATCATTACATTATCCATCTCTTTAATAATTTCTAATAATGTTTCTACTGCTTTATCTAAATCATTTTTTTGATTACTTAAAAATTCATATCTTTCATTAACTCTATCATATTCTTCTATTGAACCTAAGTTAACAATACCTAAATCTTTAATAATTCTTTTTAAATCACTAACTTTTACTTTAGCTTCTTCTATGTCAATATCTAAATGATAATTGTATTTAGCTGATTCATAAGTTAAACTATAAGTTTCATTTAATTTAGATAATAAATTATCTAATTTGACATCCATTCTATTTACTTCAATTTCTAAATCTTTTAATTCTTTGTTTTTAGAATTTACTAAACTATTTTCTTGTTTTAAACTAAATTCTTTTTCTTCTAATATATCATGTAAATCATTTTTCTTTTTAGTTAATAATTCTAATTTAGATTCTATTTCATTCTTTTTATTTAATTCTTCATAATATAAATTTAATATTCTAGTTTCTTCGTTACTTAATTCATTATTTAGTAATGAATTTGTACCTTTTACATCATTAGTGATTTGTTCTAACTCATTATTTAAATTTGTTTCTAAAATATTTTTATTATTTATTACTTCTTCATAATTTACTAAATCTTTATTTACTAAATAAATTTTATCCTCTACACTACGATATTCATAATCAATTTCATTCATTTTATTTTCTAATTCTTTAATTTCATCTAGTAAACTTTGATGATTCTTTATTTCATTTTCTAAATCAAATTTTAATGAAATTATATTTCTTGATTTGGA
Source organism: uncultured Bacilli bacterium (assembly GCA_934122215.1). Classification (GTDB taxonomy): domain Bacteria; phylum Bacillota_I; class Bacilli_A; order RF39; family UBA660; genus UMGS1498. Next base: position 4,638 of record CAKOWF010000029.1, read on the forward strand.
ACTTTCACCACCAGTTACAGAACCACCTACATGGAACATTTCACCATCTAATGTAACTATTCGATATGTATGATTAATTAATTTACCTATTATGTTAGCTGAAGTAATATTATCAACTACTATTATATTACCTAATTGATTTTCTACAATATTTTTATACTTTGTATCATATTTAACTAAATTACTAGCTGTATTTATAAAGCCATTTTGTTGTTTTACCCTTGATAAGGTATCATTGTCTATATATTTAGATTTGATTATATTAAGTGGAAAGAAAGTTGCTCTACCTAATCTATTTTCTTTCAAATACTTAATAGCTTCTTCTATTGATTTTTGATTTTCACTTACTATATAAGATGAACTAGCTCCAAGTGCTACACTAATACATTTAGAATATTCTTCATCTACTTCTATTAAATTTCCTATAACATCTATCATACCTATCAATTTAGGATTTTTTAGAACTGCATTTACTGAACTAGGTAATGTACTGTTATTTTCTATCATATTTTGTAAATGATTTATTTGATTTTCACTTTCTACTTTTTTACGAATTGTAATAGTTAACTTATTTTCTGTATTATTTTTATTATTTTTAATACTATTTAATTTGTTATTTAATAAATTTTGTTCTTCTTTTTTTGATTTAATATTTTCTAATAAATTATTTTTTTCTAATGTTAATTTATTTAAATTATTTTTTATTTTTAAAGATTCTTCTTCTAAAACTAACAAATGTTTATGAAGTTTTTCATCCTCTACTTCATATTTTTTTCTTTCTAGTAATATATTTTTTTCACTATTTATTTTTTCTACTTTTCTTACTTGCTCAATTAAATCTGTTTGTAAACTACTAATATTTTCTTCTAACAAAGTTAATTCTGTTTTTTCCTTTTCCAAAGTACTTGAATTAGTACTGTTAACAGTTGATAAAGATATAATTTCCTCATTTAAAGAATCTATTTTTGTTTTTGATTTTTGATATATTTCGTTTAAATTAGTTATTTCTTCTGTTATATAAGCTATTTCTAAACTTTCTAACAATTCACTTTTTTCTTTATATATTATAGCTTTATTTCTGTCTTCTTTTAAAGGTTCAATTTGAGAAGATAATTCACTAATAATATCATTTACTCTTGTTAAATTTTCATTTGTTCTTTCTAATTTTCTAATAGCTTCTTCTTTTCTTTTTTTGTATTTTAATACTCCTGCTGCTTCTTCAAAAATTGTTCTTCTATTTTCTGGTTTACTAGTTATAATTTCACTTACTTTACCTTGTGAAATTATATTAAAACTTTCTTTAGCTATACCAGTATCTAGAAATAAATCTGTTACATCTTTTAGTCTACACTTTTCCTCATTTATTGAATATTCATTTGTACCATCTTTATATACTCTTCTTCTTATAGCTACTTCATCATAATTTATTTTTAAATATTTGTCAGTATTATCAAAAACAAGTGTAACTGTTGCAACATTTTGAGGTTTTCTTGACTTACTTCCTGAAAATATTACATCAGTCATATTATTATCACCACGAAGTGATTTTATTGATTGTTCACCAAGTACCCACCTAACAGCATCTACTACATTACTTTTACCACTACCATTTGGGCCTACTACTCCTGTTATACCATTTGTTAGATCTAATACGGTTTTATCAGCAAACGATTTAAAACCTGTTGCTATTATCTTTTTTAAATACATATTACCACACTCACTAGTGTTTATTATACTATATTTTTAAATTTGAGTAAATAATTTGCTTTATTAAAAAAAATATGTTAAAATACCTACTACCGAGGGGGATTTTATGAAATTATACTATAAATTAAATGAAAAAAAATTTATTAAAGAAATGGATGATTATTGTAAAACTATTATAATATTAACAGAAAATCATGATTATGAAAGTGCTTATAATTATAAGTTATCATTTTATGCTAGAATGTTTGGATTTTTAGATAAAATTACTGAATATAATTTTAAGGATGATTTAAGTATTGATGCTAATATATATAATGAATTATTTGAACATTTATATAATGATGAAATTATAGAAAGTAAAAATTGTCAAAATATATATTATAGTTATTACAAAGGAAAACATGCTTGTTTTGCAAGTAAGAAAAACGTTTTAAATAAAATACTAGACATGCATTTGAATATAATTAAAGCAGATTTTGTTGATTGTGAAAAAGAAAATAACCAATTCATTAAAGAAAACATAATTAAAACTACTTCAATGAAGTAGTTTTTTTAATCTTTAGGATTAAATATTAAACATAAAAAGAATGAAATTACTATAGCCGATATTATACCAGATGACGTTAAATCAAACATTCCCATTGCTAAACCTATTATTCCATACTCTAATGATTTTTCTATTGCCCCATGTATAAGCAAGTGGCCAAAACTAGTTATAGGAACTAAAGCTCCTCCACCTGCCCATAAAACCAATTTATCATAAATACTAAATATATCTAAAAATGCTCCCAATATAACAAATATAGTAGTTACATGTCCGGCCGTTAATTTAGTATTATCTAATATGATTTGACCAATTAAACAAACAAATCCAGCAAATAGAAAAGCATTTAAATAATTCATTCTGATACCTCCAAACTAATTGCATGCGCAATAGATGGTATACTTAATTTTTCATTTACCATAGTCGTTGACATTAATGCTCCTGTTGCAACTAATAACACTCTTTTTAATTCCTTTTTTCTCATTTTACTGAATATATAAGAATATGTAACAAGTGGAGCACATGCAGGACCACTTCCTCCAGCATATACTGGTTGTGATTCTATATCATATATCATGCAAGCTGTATCATCATATTTTTTTAAATCAATTCCATATTCTACTTTCATATAATCTTTTAATATTTTTTTACCATATATTCCTAAATCTCCACTTAATATCAAATCATAGTAATTAATATCTCTTTTCATATCTTTTAAATGTCTATATATCGTATCAGCACAAGCAGGTGCCATTACAGCTCCCATATTATATGCATCTTTTATATCCATATCGGTTACTACACCTATTGTTCCTGATTCTATTTTTATATCACTTGGTGTTGAACTTAAATATGCTGCTGCTCCACCAGTAGTTGTAAATGTTGTTGTTTTAGGTTTTACTCCACCATATTCTGTTGGATATCTAAATTGTTTCTCTGCTGCATTATTATGAGAAGATACAGCACATATACAATTGTTTATTTGATTTTTTTCAATCATATTTGCTCCAATAATTAATCCTTCTACACTACTAGCACATGCACTATAAATTCCTAAATATGGTATTTTTAAATTATTAGCTGCATAATTAGAAGCAACAATTTGATTCAATAAATCACCTGATATCATTAAATTAATATCAAATCTTGTTTTATTTAATTTAGACAATAATAAGTCAACACTATCTTCTATTAATTTACTTTCTGCTTGTTCCCATGTTTTTTTACCAAAGTACAAATCACGATAACTTTTATCAAAATAGTTTCCTAAAGGTCCATTTTGTTCAAAAGGTCCAGTTATTGTTGCTGTATCATTTATAAATACATTTTTATATTTAAATGTCATATTGTTCCTCCAAATAATAATACTCTAATTAAACCAAAAACATATGCACTTACCACTCCAAATATTATAACTGTTCCTGCTAATTTAAACATATTTGCACCTATTCCTGTTACCATTCCTTCTTTTTTGTAATCTAAAGCAGCACTCATCATTGAATGAGCAAACCCTGTAATTGGTACTATTAAACCTGCTTTAGCCCACATAACCCATTTATCAAAAAATCCAAAGCACGTTAATAAACATCCTATAAAAATCAAAGTAATAATCATGAATGTTCCTGCTTGACTTGTAGGAATATTTAACCAATAAGAATAGAATTCTACTAAAAATTCACCTATTATCCCCATTAATCCACCTATTATAAAAGCTATAAGTCCATTATATAATCTATTTTCTTTTGGCTTATATTTTTCTACAATTGTTTTATATTTGTTTTTTTCCATAATATTCCTCCTAGAAGTATTATGAATTATTTTTAATTTTATATACAAAAAAAATTCCAAATAAGGAATTTTATTCTTTTATACTATCTTTATGATATTCAACATGTATACTACTTTGTCCTGTTAATTGTTTTTTAAACATTGCTTGTGTTACTGTAAAAATCATGTTATTTACAAATTCTTGAAATTTTTTTAATGAAAAATCTTCTTTTGTAATATACCAACTTGGATATGCAGTTATTATTTCATTAAATTTATTAATCCAAATATCAGTTAGTCCTAATACATATATATATGGATACATATCATAATAGTAATTTTCATTTTGTTGTAATTTTTCTTTTATCTCTGCAATAGATAATTCTTCTAATGACTTCTTGAAACTATATATTTTACTTAGAGTTTCATTTCCATATCTCGTTCTAAGAGGAATTATTTTATATAAGTAACATGATATAAATATAATGATCATTCCAATTATATATATTAAAATCATTGTTATATCATACATAATTGGTACTATTCCTATATATAATGTTATTATAATTAATACTATACCTATTATTAATCTAATTAATAATTTGGTATTAGCATAATATAACATGTATATTCCAAATATCATCAATATATTAATTATTGGTATTAAATAGATTTTATTAGTAAATAAGTATATAGAATATGAATTCATAATAATTATTGACATGACAATTAAAATTATTAATATGTTCTTTTTACTTTTAACATTTTTAAAAAATAGTTTTTCTTGATTATCTAAATTATCAATAGAACTTTTAGCATCGACTAATGAATTATATAAATTATATTCAATATCTTTTAATTCAATTACTTCTTTATTTTGAAACATTTTTTCAAATAATATTTTTATTGCAGCATTATCTTTATCATAATCTTTTAATTTTTTTATTTTAAAACTATTAAATGTACTCAATTTATATCCATCATCTAATTCTATATATTCTATATAACCCTCATTTGCAAGTGTAATAAATGTAGATATTAAATCATGTTCTTTTAAATATCCTTTATACAAATAAGCTATTTCAGCACTATTAAAATCATATGGAACATTTTCTTCTTTCGTAATTGTTACTTTATTATTTTTACCATATTTAATAAAGCATATCATTCCATAGAAAATAGTTACAAAAGGAATAATTAGTGTTAATATGTATAAATAATTATTGCCTGTTCCACCTATAAAATATTTATCTGGTAATTTTAAATACATTGATACACTTTCATTAGAATTAAGTGAACCATTCATTGTACCTGTTATTATATTGTTATCAATGTTGTATATAATATCATTATTTGTATATTTTAAATTGTGTAAAAACTTAACATCTATTTTATCTACTTTTTTTGGTAGTTCAACTTTAAAGTTTATTCCTGATATATTTTCATCTATTTTTCCATTTATTATATCCAAAAACATTTCATCATAACCTACAGAGGAGTCTTTTCCATAATCATATGAATAAGTAATAATATAATTTTCTATATTATCTTTTTCATTTGATTTTGAAACATTTATTTCATTATTTTTTATTTCATATTTTGTATCTATATTATTAACCTTTACTCCTATATTACTAATATTTAATTTAGATGTTTTTTTTGAACCATCAGGTCTTATAACGTTTATTTTATTATTTAATTTTCTTATAAATTTACAATCTTCTGTAAAATATATATTATATTCTTCTTTTACATTTATTGTTCTATCTTCATTAATTTTAATATCAATATCATATGTAAGCATTTCATATGATTTAGCTTTAATTTTTATTGGTAAAATCAATAAACAGATTAATACATAAAAAACTTTTTTTATCACATTAACCACTTCCCTATTATAGATAAATTATATCATACATAATTATTATTAACAATAATAAAAAGAGTTAAATTAACCCTTTGTTATTTATCTACACAAGTACCTTCTCCTGGTTTTGCTCCTTCTACGTATACTTTATCAACTAAAGAGCATGATGATTTAGTCATCGCATCTTGTAAATACCCACCTAATAATTTTACGACACTTACTACAACAACACTTATTACTGCTATAATTAGTAAATATTCAACTAAAGCTTGTCCTTTATTATTGTGATTCATAACCTACCTCCTAATGGATTTTATATACTCTACCTATATACATATTATACTTTTTTTATATGTTTGTCAAATGTTTTTTTGTTATGATATAATTAATTAGGTGATATTATGTATACTATTTACAATAACAAAAAAATTATAATTAAAGAGTATAAAAGTTTTTTCAAAAAACTAGGCGGATTTATGTTTAAAAAGAAAGCAGATTATGGAATTTATTTTAAAAATTGTAATAGTATTCATACTTTCTTTTGCTATTTTCCTATTGATATTTACTTTTTAGATAAAGATAATAACATTTTATATACTTATAAAAATGTAAGGAAAAATAAAATCATATTGCCTAAAAAAGATGTAAAAAATACAATTGAAATACCAACTGGTTTATGTGATAAATTGAATTTAAAAGATGGCAATTAAGCCATCTTTTCATATATAGTTCCTTCTCTAGTATCTTTTAGCAATATTTTCTTTTCTTCTAATTCTTTTCTTATTTTATCAGCTAATTCATAATCTTTATTTATTTTAGCTTGTTTTCTTTCTTCAATTTTTTCTAATATATATTTTTCTAATTCCGGATCGATTTTATTATCTTTAACTAGAGATAGTGATAATACACTATCAAATTTTTTTATCAATTCAAATTTAGTATTATTTGAGATTGTTTCATCTTTTAATACATCATATAAAATAGTTATAGCTAATGATGTGTTTAAATCATCTTCTAGTGCATTTTTAAACTTTTTATCAAATTTTATTATTGCTTCTTGATCTATATTTCCATATATGTTTTCTTTAATATTTTTAACTTTATTTAGTAATTTCAGGTATGCATTTTTAGTATTATCTAATGCATCATAACTAAATACTAATACCTTTCTATAATGAGAATTTAAGCACATGAATCTATAAACAATTGGAGCATAACCTTTTTGCTCTAATAATGAGATTGTTAAAAATTCCCCTTTTGATTTACTCATTTTACCGCTTTTGTCGTTTAAGTGTTCTCCATGTACCCAATAATTACACCATTTATGCTCTAAATATGCTTCACTTTGCGCTATTTCGTTAGTATGGTGAGGAAAAATATTATCTACTCCACCACAATGTATATCTAATTTTTCACCCAAATATTTCATAGAAATTCCTGAACATTCTATATGCCATCCAGGATATCCATATCCCCATGGACTTTGCCATTTTAATTCCTGATCTTCAAATTTTGATTTAGTAAACCACAAAACAAAGTCTGCTTGATTTTTTTTATTTAAATCTTCATCTACTCCATCGCGTACTCCAACAACCATTTCATCTATTTTATGATTTGTTAATACATAGTAATCATCTAATTTTGTAGTATCAAAATATATATTACCCCCACTAATATATGCATAATTTTTATCTAATAAATTTTGAATTATTTTAAAATACATATCTATATTGTCAGTTGCTTTTGATACTATTTCTGGCCATTTAATATTTAACTTTTCACAATCTTTTTTAAATTCTTCTGTGTAGTAAGAAGCTATTTCTAATACTGTTTTATGTTCTCTTTTTGCTCCTTTTAGCATTTTGTCTTCTCCACTATCAGAATCACTACTTAAATGCCCAACATCAGTAATATTCATACATCTTTTGACATTATATCCTATATAATTTAATGTTTTTTCAAATATATCTTCAAATATATAAGTTCTTAAATTTCCTATATGTGCATAATGATATACTGTAGGACCACAAGTATACATTGTCACTTCATCTTTATTATTAGGAATAAAATCTTCTACTTTTCTAGTTAATGTATTATAAATTCTCATTGAATCACCTTCTAATTAATTATATCATATATTTTCTTTTCCTTTATTTATTTTATGTTTTAATATACATTTTTTTATTAAATTGTAAATTTTTTGTATATTTTTTAATAAATTTATTGAAATTTTAATTTTATTATGTTAATATATAGAAGCAATGAGAAAAATGGACCCTTAGCTCAGTTGGTTAGAGCATCCGGCTCATAACCGGGCGGTCGTAGGTTCGAGTCCTACAGGGTCCACCATTTATAAAAAATACCGTTGTTATCAACGGTTTTTTTGTTATTTTTTTATTAATTTATTTAATTCATTTACATTAGCATCTAAAGTCATAACTTGATATTCTTCTAAAAATAATTTTTCAATATTTAGTATTTGTGATATTTTATCTTTAGTTAATGAAGGAATTGAATAGCTTAATAAATTTAAATAAATATAAATTTGTTCTTTTTGAGTTAAATATTTAAATTTTTCTTGCATATATTGTGAATTCATAACATCTATTATTCTATTTGGATATTGTCTTGCTATTGCTTTAATAATTTGAATTGAAATATCATTTGAATATTTATCTAAATTGTTAATATAAATATTTATATTTTTCTCATTTATATCAAAAAACATATTATCTAGTAATTTTTTTATTTTTATTTTGGCATTATTAATTAAT